>DATDUF010000113.1:0-6425 GCA_035290485.1 Candidatus Nanoarchaeia archaeon | reverse complement strand
GATCTCATCAAAAAACAAAATTGTAGGTGCAGTCTGTCTGGCCTTACGGAATATTTCCCGCACTGCTTTTTCACTCTCGCCAACCCATTTGCTTAACAAGCTTGGTCCATTGACTAAAATAAAATTTGCTTCACTTTCTTTAGCAATTGCTTTCGCTAATAATGTTTTTCCTGTACCAGGAGGTCCGTACAATAAAATTCCCCGCGGTGGTCTAATGCCGAGACGCTTGAACACTTCTGGTTTCTTCAAAGGCCATTCCACTGCTTCCTGTAGTTTTCCCTTTACTTCTTCTAAGCCGCCTACATCTTCCCAGCTTACATCAGGGATTTCTACTAATACTTCGCGCATGGCGCTAGGACGGACAACTTTCAACGCTTCCAGGAAATCTTCCTGGGTGACCATTAGTTTTTCTAAGATTTCTTTAGGAATGGGCTGTCCTTCTTCAATGCCTTCTACTTTTAAATCAGGAAGAATTCTGCGCAATACAATCATGGCGGCTTCTTTCGCTAACGAATTTAGATCTGCTCCTACAAATCCATGTGTAACTCGAGCCAGTTCTTCCAGATTTACATTCTTGGCCAGGGGCATATTTCGGCTATGAATTTTCAAAATATCTAATCTTCCTCTTCGATCGGGAACGCGAATTTCAATCTCGCGATCAAAGCGGCCGGGCCTGCGCAAGGCAGGATCAAGCATATTTGGCATATTGGTTGCGGCAATAACGATGACTTTTCCTCTGCTCTTCAATCCATCCATCAAACCCAGCAGCTGTGCAACTACACGCTTTTCGACATCGCCTTTGGTTTCTTCTCTCTTGGTAGCGATCGCGTCAATCTCATCAAAGAAAATAATAGACGGCGCATTTTGTTCTGCTTCTTCAAACTTCTTACGCAGATTTGCTTCTGACTCGCCGTAAAATTTAGAGATCACTTCCGGGCCGTTGATTAAAATGAAATGCGAATTAGTTTCTGAAGCGACCGCTTTGGCCATTAAGGTTTTACCAGTTCCCGGCGGGCCATGCAGTAGAACTCCTTTAGGCGGTTCAATACCCAGTTTTTGAAAAATTTCTGGATGTTTCAGCGGAAGTTCGATCATCTCTCGGACTTTTTTAATCTCATCACCTAGACCGCCGATATCTTCATAGTTTACTTCGAGACTGATAGTTTCTTCTTCTAGACTTTCTACCGCTTTAGGGTTAAATTCTACTTCGGTATCAGCAGTTACCACCACGATATCTTTTTTGGGCTGAGTTTCAGTCACTACAAACTTGAGCGCGCCAAAACCATAGCCAGCAAAATGCGATTCCATCATCGTAAAAATATCATTGACATCATTTTCCTGGAAAGGATGCACTCTGCGCCGCGATCGGCCTAAAGAAACAATGTCTCCTTTGACCAGCGCTTTTCCTAACAGGCCTTGTTTAAATAATTCTGAAGAAGCTTTAATCATCACACCTTTGTTGACCGGTGCAATAGTTACTTTTGTTGCCGCTTTTACTTCTGCTTTTCTTATCGTGACCAGTTCTCCAATAGAAGTTCTGGCGTTCTTACGGACATTTCCATCCATTCTGACAATATTCAAACCGATATCACCAGGATAGGCTCGATCAACAATTGCTGCAGTCTTTCTTTCCCCGACAATCTCCACTACATCTCCGGGATTGACATCAACCTGCTTCATAAAATTAGAATCTATCTTGACAATGCCTTTATTGACATCATCCTGAACCGCTTCCATTACCTTTAGCCTTATTTCTGTTGCCATAGTTGTATGTAGACTAGTAAATAATCACACCTTTTAACAATCCTCCCTCAAGTAAGCTGATTGAAACTTTCTTTTTAAATATTTTATGGTCATAAAAGTGCGGGAAGCGCCACGAAATTTGTAAAGGCGCTTTCTAATCCCCGCACTTTGTGACATAAAAGGGCTGATACTCCGCATAAAGTGCGGAGCTATCGTCCTTTTAATGTATAAATGGTAAGAAAAAGACCCTACTATCCTAGGAGTTTCCTGTTTATATATAGCTTTCCTTGATGGTTACAATATTCTCACTTCAATCCTACTACTTTCCCATCCAATCCCCATTCAGATTTAACTTGAATTCCCAGATAACTCAAAATAGTCGGCGCAACATCAGCTTGTCCAGGTATGGGCAGAATTTCTCCTTTTTTTACGCCTGAACCATGCATGATCAACGGAACTTTCATCGCTTCTTCACCGACACCGCCATGCGATTTTTCTTTTCCGCCATGATCACTCGCCAGAATGGTAAGCCAATCTTCCCTGCGGTAATCTCGACGTTTTTGTAATCCGTGCATCAGCAGACCGACATAGCGATCAATGGTCTCTATCTCTGACAAGTATTCTTTTACGCTTGGATCAAAACCATAGTTGTGTCCGGCTTCATCTACGCCCATGAAATAAGCAAACATGAAATCAATCGGCTTGAATCGAAGTGCATAAGCAGCGTCCCTGGCCACCATACGGTCACCATCATCTCCAAAAGGATGGTAGATCTTCAGATCTGCTTGAGGGACAATCATCTTCGTAATACTTTCCCAGCTGGCCAAGCAGGAAGTTTGTAAACTGTGTTTGTACTTTTCTAGACGTGTAAAAACAGTTGGATATTGTTCATAGTTCGCACCTTCAAAAGAATTATCTTTAACTCCATGCTTTGATTCCCACACTCCGGTAAGAATATTGGACCAGCCTGGACCGCTAACGGTGAACTCTCCCGTTCGGGCGGCAAAATTGTATGCACCATTGGCAACTAAAAGATCGATGTTTGGAGTCCTTGCTTCTTGCAAGGCATCTGGACGTACACCATCCACGCCGATCAGCAACACTTTTTTTGCATATTCAATTGGACTAGAAGGAACATGACTCGGACAACAGGAAATACCTGCAAGAGTACTATACCCGAGGGCTTTGATAAATGCTCGACGCTCCATAAAATATAAGAAGATAAATAAAAGAAATTAATTAATTTTTCTCTACTCCGCCTGGTTTTACTTTAGGTAGAGGCAGCGGACTGGGTAAATTAACATCTTCGCTGATTTTGATAGCCTGAATATTTCCTTTGTGCAGTGCAGCATTAACAATCTGCTCCATCACACCCATAGGAATTTTTTTGTTTTTCTTCCAGCTAGCTTTCACTTCATCAACTACTGCTTGGTCGTCAACAAATAAGACTTGTCCTTCCACGTCAATTTTTCCCAGTTCCGGTTCATAATGGCAGGAGAAAGCAAAAGTAAATTTTAATCCTTTCTTTCCTTCCACGGAGAAGTCTAAATCTTCTACTTCCTTAATAGAAACATTATTATTAATCTTAATCTGGCCGCCTTTTGATTTGAGGCTGCGTTCCGCATTCACTTTGTGTACATTTATTTTTACAATTGGCATGATAAACCACCTTTTCTAGTTATAACGGTTATCAACTGTAAATGGTTTATAAATTTTCTGGGTCTGAAGGGCATCAAGTCCTGATTTATTCTTCTTTCCCATCCACCAACGATCCAGCCACCAGCAGCGGAAATACAATCGTCGCATCTGCATGAATTTTTACGCTTGGCGCAGTGGCTTTAACTTTTCCCCAGCTGATCGCTTCTTCCACCCGCGCCCCGGAATCTGAACCGTCATATTCCTGCGCTGTATTCACGTACACTGCGTAGTCAAGTCCTTCTTTAAAAATATTAGCATTGAGAGTGAAATGCTTGCTTATACCGCCGCCTAAGACAATGGCTCCAGTCTTTTCTGAATTTAATACCAAGTCTACAATATCTTTCATCTCCTTGGTCACATCAATCAAGAAATCAGGATGGCTCTGCTTGAAGAAATAAATCAGATCTCCCAGAGAACCATCAATCAAGCCCGGACAGAAAACCGGAATATTATTTTTTGCGGCCCAATAGAGAATAGAATTTTCATCATTAACTTCCAATCCTAATTCTCGGATCAGATCTTTAGGACAGAATACTTTTCCTGTTTCTTTTTGAACCTTGTAGATTCTTTCAAAGAATTTTTGCATAAAATCATCAAAAGCTGCAAATCTGTCGTTAGGCACGAAAATATTACCCGTCCTATTTACTCCTTTTTCAAACATCATTCTGCCGGAGACTTCAAAATTTCCCAAGACAAATGGCTTCAGACACTTGATAATATCTTCTTCCACTCCTCCGGCAGAAGTGACTAAAACATCAACTTTCTGATGCTTGACTAAATACTTGATAATCTCGCGATTTCCAGAACTAACCTGATTTGAAGTAAAACTCAAAAAAATCTTGGCTTTCTCCCGACGCATAGCTTTTATGATCTCAATCCCTTGCGCCAGGTGCGTGCCCTGAAAACCCATCAGAGAATAGGACTTCATAAATTCCTGGAAGTTAAATGGCTGTTCAAAATCATAGCCTTTGATTTGCGGATGGCCCTCTAAAGTTACACATTCCTTGACTGCATATTGGACGTGTTTATCTTTAGGATTATTAAGTTTCATAGTATCACTCACTTAGAACTCATAGTGAATCTTTTTATCATCCGTGTGATAGCGCTTGGTTTTTGAGGAGGAATAATTTGAAGCATATCTAAGCCCAGTGATGTAACCGCAAAAGCTAAATCTATCTCTCCTTGTACATCAGAAGGATAAATGATAAGCGAATATTCTCTTGCGTTTAATCTATACCTTCCGGGATTGCCGACAAAAACAAAGAGCGCTTCGTAATTTCCTTGATGCTTATCAATCCAGGAATTTACCGGAGTCACATACACTTTTTTACCTGCTTTCTCTACATACACATATTTTCCATTAAATGAGTCTCCTTGAGCCATCAAAAAACGAGTACTTTTGGGGGCAGGGTGCTTATTTTTTACTATATATTCTGGGCTAAAGGCCAGATTCTGGTCTAACATAGAGTTGATTCTGGCATCTAAAGAGACCGTATCACTAGGTTTCCTAACTCCCCTATATCTATCAATAGCTTGCAATCTATCCCGATGCGCATTCCGTAAGTCGGTAGACATATCGACAGTTCCATATTGAGTATTTATTGTAATCATTTTTGTGACCTCGTAATTAATTTATTTTGAATTATTAACTAACAAAACAACAGAATTTCTTAACTTCCAGACCTACGTACTGAATCCATGTTTATCTCAACACAGTTGATTATTTATATAACTTTCGTCACAATTCGATGGTAAAATTTATAATAAAACCTCGAGTTAACCAACTATGACTAAATATAAAACAACACATCTGGAAGATTATACCCGTATAGAAAGAGATAATTATCATTTAATTATCCTAGCGAAAGAACCGATTGACTGGGTTTCTATTTCCTTTGATGTCCTAAATTACAAGGGCAATCCTGAGATGATGATCAGCGGACGAGATTTACACCAATATACTTCAGAGATACGGAATATAGAGATAAACCCTCAGCAAAGCTATGTAGAAATCGGAGCAGGAATGGGGGAATTTATCCATGCTGCTGCTCGACAAAATCCGCTCCAAAAGCCCATTGTCATAGATCCAATTAATTATCTATTGATGTGGGAAATGTTAGAATATGCAAAGATTTTTGCGATAAGAGAACCTGTCCTTAAGCGCCTTAGTCTGTACCAGGAACGCTGCAGAGACATTCTAAATCCTCATAAAATTAGGCTGCTTAATTGTAAATTAGACCGAGCTTTAGCAATCTATCCTGAAATACGTGAAAGCGCCGATGTGGTAGTTGATCATTATGCAGCTCATTACTACACCCCTGTCCAGCGCAAAAGTGAGATAGAAAATATAGAACGACAGCTACTGAAACCTACTGGCAGACTGCTGCATTGATATTACCTAAACTATTAAGAAAAACATTTATATCTCTTTAACTTCTATACTCAAACATGAATCTCATCGACGTACATTGCCATTTAACGCACGACTATTTCAAAGACAAATTAGACCTAGTCTTGAAACGCGCAGAAAAGGCCGGACTGAAAGCCTTGATTGTTTCCGGTGTCAATCCCCCTGCAAACAGAGAAGTGCTAGCCTTAGCCAAGAAACATCCTAAATTGATCAAAGCCAGTTTAGGAATCTATCCCATTGATGCTCTGGGAATTCAGCCCGAAGGTGTAGGCTTGCCTTACCAGAAAGGTCCCATCAATCTAGAAGAAGAATTCAAATTCATTGAAAAAAACAAAGAATTAGTGCATTGTATTGGCGAAGTAGGCATGGACTTTCATTGGGCCGATAAAGAAAAAACTTATCTGCAACAAGCTGAAAACTTCCGCAAGATTATTCGTTTTGCTATCAAGATCAAGAAACCCTTAGTGATTCACTCTCGAAAAGCAGAAGAAGAATGCCTCCAAATTCTCGAAGAAGAAATCAAGAATCATGAAGTTCCCGTAATACAACACTGCTTCTCCGGTCGGAAGTCTTT
>DATDUF010000112.1:0-3557 GCA_035290485.1 Candidatus Nanoarchaeia archaeon | reverse complement strand
TTTCGCCAAGGCTCAATCCCACGATAATGAATAAGGTGTTGCGAAGCTTTCTGCCACTACTACCGGTATTTTTGGTATGAAGTGACTTTATAAAGGTTACTTGGATTTGTAGAGAATGGCCGACGCAGTAGCGGTATAAGGGCGGTTGTCATATTCTTGATGACTGTCAAAAGTTTGCATATAGATTACTTCGTATGCATTTGCCCCGTGCGAACCAGCTAACTCTTCTAATTTTTGATACACTTCTTTTTCTGCTTGTCTAAGCGTCGGATACCCGCTAGTGCACCATGCATTGACGGTTTTGAATCTTTTTCCTTCGTATTTTACTCCTTGAATATCAACAAGGCTTTCTAGTTTTTCGTCAAAGTGGAGTTTTTTCATAGTTAGTGCTTTCAAAGAATATTTTAATTAATCTTCTATCGTACAACATCTACTTTCAACAGCAACTTGCCCATGCCTTCTTTGTGCCCTGCGCCGACAATAGCCAAAATTTTCTTTTCCGGATGATCGCGCATCAATTTTACCAGCTGCCGGACCATGTATTTGTCGCGGTCAGAAATAATTGTCTTGTAGATGCTGGGGTATTGTCTCTTCATCTGGCCTATTATTTTCAGAATCATTTTCTCTTCAGGAACTTTGCGCAGATCGAATTCTTCCAGGCCGTAATTTTTGATTTGTTTCTGCGGCGAGATTATTCCTTTGACAATATCGCTGAAGAAGCGCCATTTTTCTTTCCAGGTTAATTCTTTGGAGAAGTTTTTGAGAGTGATGCTGATGGGCTGATCGATCAGGGCGATCTGAAGATTTTTTTGATGAGCAATTTCTAAAGCAGTTTTCATCTCTGATCCTGGGGAGACACCGACAGTTTTTCCTAGCTTCTGCTGGATGTAATGTCCGATCCTGACGAAGGCATATCCTTTCACGCCGATTTTGAGAATGTCTTTGACTGAAGTTTTAGTTTTCTGTTCCTGCATCAAGGCTAGCGCGCGTTGGGTATCTAATTCCACAGCAATGACCTGAGGCTGGAATTCTTCTACTGCTTTTTTAATCTCCTCAATACTTTGCTTGGCGATATGCGAGGTTCCAATTATTTTGAGGTTATTCATCTTTTTTCAGCGCAATATTTTATGGCATCGAGCGCAAGAATTCCTTTTTTGAAAAGTCTGGCAATATCGAGATAACTCTTAGCGTTTTGGTCGGGGATGGGGAAAACGTCTGGATGGGCGTTGGCAAAGACGTTCATCCATAATACTTTTCTCAGCACCGAGTCGGAATCGTATTGATTGCAATGTTCAACAACATCATTAAGGTATTCATTATAGTTAGCAGTGATAGTATATAACAATCCCTTCTTGAGCCGATCATATTCTTGCAGTGGGGTAATCTCTTGAAAATTAGTGAGATAACTTTCTGCTACCTTGTAATCCCGAGCATCCAGCGCGCCATTAAAGTAAGGCTCAATTTCTGATACGGTTTTGAAATATCTTTTATCTGCCGGTAAGTCATACCAAAACTCTTCTTTCTCCTCTTCGTCATTCAGTGTTTGCTCCAATGTAGGCGAGCTGGAAGGACGGGAAGGAGGAGAATTTTGCGGAAGCGTTTTTTGAGAGGTTTGCTTTGGCGCCGAAGGGTAAGTTTTTGAAGTCTTATTCTGAACTGGTTTTTTATGCTCGTTTTTCTCTTTTTTTTGCGATTTTTGATATGGTGGAGAAGAGTTTTTAGTCTGCGGCACTTGCGACTGGTATTCTCGTTTTCCTTCTTCTGGCTTGGTTTCTTCTGTTTGATTGTAGTGTAAATAGAATCCAACGGTGGCTGCGATTCCGGCTATTCCCAGAAGGGGAATATATTTCTTCATAGCTTATTATTCGGGGGATTCTATTTAAGATTTATTCTCTTTTACATAGAACTTTAACTTAGAACACCGCCTTGGCCGTTTGCTCGGTTGGTTTCTTGTATTAATATAGTAGCAAACCAATCAATAAATCTTAGCTTACGTCTAGATGTTCCTCGCAAACTTCTTGGCCATGGCGGCGGTGTTCTCCTTCTTTTCTCCCCTTTACACTACAGAAAAGTATTTAAATTGAGCTTGATTAAAATGGGTTTATACCAGTGAGGTGGTCATCAACATGCTAAAGATGAAAAAGGTTACTGAAACGTACGATTTAAAGGTTTTTACCGATGCAGGAGATTATTTCGGAGATATCGAAGACAGCATCGTGCACAATAATAAGGTTTCTGGATGGAAAATCCGAGCTACTAAGAATTCTTATTTAAGCAGAGTTCTGGGAAGTGCTAAAGGAGTTATTGTTCCACACCAAATGGTCAAAGCAATAGGAGATATTTTTGTCATATCCAAGAGTGCAGCCCCAGCTGGCGGTACCGTCGAGGAAGGTGAACAATAAAGTCATGGCTCTTCAGAAGTATGTGCAAGATTTACTGCACTACCGTTATATCCAAGGGGATCTAGAAGAGTTGGAAGATATTTTCATTGCTGCATAAAGTTTTTAATTATTCTCTTTTTTGGCCTTTTTTATGATAAGTCAAACGCTATTGGATTGGTTTAAGAGTATTTCCGTAGGAACTGTTTTTGAGAATAAGTATCTTGGTTCTATTTTAATAATCGCTGCGGCAGCAGTACTGGGAAAGCTGGTGATATTTATTTTTCGCCAGTATCTGGAAAAGTTTGCGGCCCATACTAAAAACAAATTTGATGATATGATTTTTGAGCATACCAAAAAACCTTTATTATATCTTTTAATTGCTTATGCCGTTAAATTAGCGCTCTTAAATTTAGGAATCAATGGCGCGGTGGACAAGCTGATTAATTCTATCATGGCCGTCGTATTTCTGTATACGATCCTGCGGGGCATTGATATTCTCGTAGAGACCTGGGCGATTACTTTTTCCAAGAAGACCAAGACGCAAGTGGATGATGTTTTATTGCCGCTGCTGCATAAGATCACCAAAGTGCTGTTTGTCATTATCGGCTTATTATGGGTGCTCAAGATTTGGCATGTTGATATCACGCCATACTTAGCCGGTGTAGGCATCAGTGGTATTGTCTTAGGATTAGCGCTGCAGGATTCGCTGAAGAATATTTTTGGCGGAGTTACGTTGCTGCTGGATAAAACCTATCAACTAGGCGATAAGATTAAATTAGAGAGCGGGGAAATTGGAACTATCCATGACATCGGCTTGCGCAGCACCAAAATGATCACTATTGATAATGAGATTGTCTATGTCCCCAACGGTTATCTGGCTAATTCCAGAGTCACCAATTATGCTAAACCTGATCCAAAAGTACGAAGCAGCGTTTTGTTTGGCGTAGAGTATGGCACTGACGTAGAAAAAGTCAGGAAGTTAGTATTGGGAATATTGGCAGGGATAGATGGGATATTGAAAGAACCAGCTCCCTCGGTACATTTTACAGAGATGGGTGATTCTGCCCTGAAGTTTAAAGCTAATTTTTGGGTTGAGAAGTGGACTTTAGCGTATGACAAAAAATTAGAAGCTACCGAAAAAATTTATAATGCCCTGAACAAGGCGAAAATAGACAT
>DATDUF010000111.1:0-8060 GCA_035290485.1 Candidatus Nanoarchaeia archaeon | reverse complement strand
AGAATTTACTGCTTTTCCAGACCATACAGTTCTTGTTGCAGATTAGTAAATTCTACTTTAAGCTTTTCTAACTGCTGTTTCTTGAACTCGTTAATCTGGTTCCTGCCCGCATCCCATTCTAGAGGCCTTATTCTGCGTTCTAGCTGGAATAGTTGTTCTCTTAGCTGAGTAAGTTTTTCTTCGGACATAATTTTAAAGATATGAACAAGGCTATATAAAGATTTAGGAGCTAAAATCATCTTTATAGTATTTTAAGGAAAACCTTTTTAATATACCCCTAAGCACCAACTGCAATGCAGGAAAAGACTTTAAAACTCATTTCTATCATCGTAATTATAATTGGCTTAACTTTTTTGTTCTTCTATGCCCAGAAATTAAAACTGCCTCTTACTCAAGACCTGGAAAGTGCTTCAGCTTCAGAAAAAGTATTGATGAAAGGAACAGTCAAGCATCTTCAAGTTACCGATAAAGGAATATTCTTTGAATTAGAAGGAGAGAAAGTGATTACCACCGATGTAATCTTATTTCCGGAAGGCAGCATTTACCTGCGCGAAGGCGATCACGTTGAGTTAAGCGGACAGGTAGAAGAATACAAAGGCAAGAAAGAAATAATTGTAGATAAGATTGTGTTGAAGTAAAGTTTTTCAAGCTTGATTAAATTTTCATGTTTTCAATGGCGTGAGTAAAAACTCCAACAACAGTATTGGTAAGTTCATGCTGGGCATCTTTCCGCCTCATTTCTAAAGTAGTTCTGCCTCTTGACTCAACATAAGGGAGATACATTTTAGGTTCAAAGTCAGGGATTTCATATCCAAGAGACTGTTCCTCAAAAACAGCAACAATCTTTTCTGATAAAGAAGCAATTTTTTCTTTATCTTTTTCAGTAAGTGGAAATGCTTGCGCCCCTTGAGATAGATTAACTTTCTTATTATCGCTTGCTCTTACATAGGCATCGACAAATTGTTCATTGCATACAATTGATCTTATGCTGGTATACATTTTTTCGCCACCTATATTCTGCCGCGAATCGATAAACGGCTGTAGCATACCTAAACCGTGTTCAAAGGAAAACATGTTGCAATCAATCATATCCTCTACATACAGAGGAATTAATTTGAAAGGCAAATCAGATTTAACACGGAAATCTGCTGGACCTCGAGTACCTTGCTGTCGTTGGGCAACTCTTTTGGGAATAATTTCTATTCCCCTTCCTTGAGAGCCGAGAATTGGTTTTATGACGAACTGGGATGCTGTTTGCAAAATTTCTTCTAATTCTTGTTCATGAGTAAATCCTAATCCCAGCAAAGTTGACTTCGGGATCATATCTTTAATTGCTGAATCTTTCAATACTTGATAAGTATAAAATTTATTGTTAGCAATAGCTTCAGTAAGATAAGGATTTACTAAAGGATGGGGTAGCTCTTCGTTATCTAAATTAAGCACTCCTGATTCCTGACCAGTATAAGGTTCAAATGGAAAAGCGCGGCTGTGGGAAACAGGAATTTTTTCCATTAACCAATCTATACGTGCGGTTGGAGCAAGAAGAACAGCAGGCGTTTTTTCCTTTCTTCCCAGAAAAGGGAATTTTGCAGTAAATTTTGCCCATCTATATTTGAGCGGATGTTTCTTTTTGTACTCTAAACGAAAATAACTTCCATCATTTACGGTTATCTTGCCGTACCTCTGTTGGAGCATTTGATATACTTGTTGTTCTACCCGATCATCACCATATATTTTTCCAAATCCCTTCATACCTGAACAAACGCCATTTACTTCCAGAAGATGGTATTTTCCTTCCTGATCTAAAACTAAATCCAAACCATATAAAGTCATACAGAAGCGCTTTTCATTATCGCTTTAAAAAGATTGAGAAATAAGAGTCGTTGAATGCTACTATTAAAAATAAAATAATAACAGAAAAAAATTAATGTTGAACTTTCTTAAAGCGTTCCTGCACTACATCCCAGTCTACAGCTTCAATAAATGCTTTGATGTAGTCAGCCCGATTCAAGCCATAATCAAGCATGAAGGCGTGTTCAAAGACGTCCATGATCAGCAAAGGAACTGTTCCCGCTAAATGGCCGACATCATGTTCATTGATCCAGACATTGAGCAATTTCTTTCCCGCCGGATCGTAAGTCATTACTACCCAGCCGATACCCCGCATCTTTCCGGTTTCCACAAAAGTCAGATGGCATTTTTCGCCGGAGCCAAACGTTTCTACCATTTTTTTGTACAGCGCGGAAGTTTCGGGCAGCGTAGTTTTTTTCTTGGTCATGTTGCCGAAATATAATTCGTGTAAGCGCATGCCATTAAATTCCCAGCCAAAACGACGTTTTAATTCTGCATATTCAGGAGTTCCGGTTTTCCCGTCTTTCTCCATAGCTGCAAATGTTTCCAAGAGCTTATTGGTATTTGTAACATACCCCTGATACAACTTGAAATGGTTTTGCAGTAATTGGTCGCTGAAACCTTTCAATCCCAATAAATTATCAAAATTTTGTGCTGTGTAAGTCATATTTCATTCACCTCAGATTTTTCCTACTAGATTCAACCCTGGTTTCAGGGTTGGTTTTCCTGGTTCCCAGCTGGCCGGGCAGACTTCGCCGCCGTGCTCGCGAACGAATTGTGCTGCTTTGATTTTTCGCAGCAATTCTTTGCTGCTGCGGCCGATGCTGTTATCATTCAACTCAAATGATTTTAAAATTCCATCTGGGTCAATGATAAAAGTTCCCCGCAAACTCAAACCTTCTTCCGCAATGTAGGTGCCATAATTGCGGCAGATTTGTCCGTTAGGATCGGCGACCATAGGAAATTTAATTTTCTTGATAGTGGGAGAATGATCCCACCAGGCTTTGTGGGTGAAAACAGTATCAGTGCTGACACTTAATACTTCCACGTTTAATTTTTTGAATTCTTCGTAGTGGTCAGCGAGTTCCCCTAATTCCGTAGGACAGATGAAGGTAAAGTCTGCCGGGTAAAAAACTAAGACTACCCATTTTCCTTTGTAACCTGATAACTTTACATTTTTAATCTCATCATTCTGCAATGCTTTCGCTTCGAACTTCGGTGCAGGTGCGTTGATTTCCAATTTGTTTTCTTCCATGTTTTGTTCCTCCTTAGAACTTATCAAAATTAATGGTAACTGTTCCATTTTTTATTTTAGTCTGGCAGGCCAGCCGATGGGTTCGATCCCGATCCATGGCTATTTCCTCTTCGGTCAATTCAGAAAGATTTTCTGCTCCTTCAACTATATCGATCATGCAGGTCCCACATAAACCCTCTCGGCAGCCGAATAATACACCCAGTTGTTCGCAGGTATCCCTAATGGGATCTCCGTTAGGTAGTTCTATATGGTTATCGTTTGTTTTTACTATGGCCATGAGAATTAATATTGTCCTTTACAATCATTTTCACAGAGAATTATATATAAAACTTGTGGTAGAGAAAATAACAAACTTAGTTCTAATAAAGAGAGTTAGTTAGGCACATCCATGCCTAATTTTTCACAGATCTTGCGCTGATTTTCGGTTAAGCGCTTAGGATGCTTACGCACAAATTCTTCAAACTCCATGTCTATGTCTTTCATCATACCGCCACCTCTTTTCGAAAAATAATACAAGGAAGAAGATATTTATAAAATTTCTTTTTTCAAATTGGTAGTGAAAATTAGTTGTATTTTTGTAGTGAAAAAATTCAGGTCGAAATTGTTGAAGAAGATTAATAAAGGAATAATGAATATTTTTTAAAAGTAGATGTTTGGAGACAAAATGGAAAAACCAGAAAATAGATTACAGCTTTATGCAGCATTGCAAGAATACCATACCGTAACAAAAAGCATGGCGCGTATACCGGAGTTTGTGGGTAGGTTACAAGCGACCGATAATCTTGTTAGCTACGTAACAAACGAACTGGACCTTGATCAGTGTGAAGGAAGAAAACCAGTCCTAAGTGTTATCAGAAATGAAGAAAGCCCGGTAAGACTGGATCTTTATTGGAATCCAACCTCTAAACAATTAGATTTAGATTGGGATGATGCAGACCCATACAAAACTCCCCATAGAAAAACACCGTAGAAAAGAAAAAGTTTCCTTTTTATTTTTTATCTTCCATATAAGGCTCGCTAATTTTCCAAGCAGAGTCTATTTCTTCTTGACTACGAGATAAATAATTTGAAGCTAAATACAATTTTGATGCTAATCTAGGTTTGCCGTTAGCCATATCTTTATCTGCTTCGCTTTTAACCTGGGCAGCTAAATAACATAAGAATTCTGTCAATTTATCGTAGCGCATATTTTTGACATCCCGAGCTAAATCTTCTAATGAACCAGTATATCTTTCCACATGCGTAGGATGCTTTTGTTTTTTTTCAGACATCAGCGTAAGGGTAATGATTTTTCTGAAGCGTGATGATAGAATTTCAGCAGCAAAGTCAGGAAAGCGAAAGCGCTTAATCCGTAGGCAAAAATGTAAAATATATTGGAAAGAGCGCCAAGGATGCTGGAAGCTCCCCAAGATGAAAAGAGCAAGTCTCCGCCCAGAAATCCGATATTGGCGAAAAAGAGATAGAGCAGATGAATTTCAAAGGAATCAAGATGTTTATAGTATAATAGCAAATTAGCAGATAGAATCAAAATCAAGGAAGTCAGCAAAGGATAAAGATATCCTAGAAAAGTTCCATCAGCAAGGGCTGCATACAAAAGTACTCCTCCTACCAGAAGTGAGCTGATCGCTGCCCAGGAAAAGAAATTCTGCGTTTTACCATATTCCTTGTGGAGTGAACTACTCAAAGCAGCAAAAGAAACCAGCATAAACAAGGCGCCGGTAATCCAATAAAAATCGGGCATGCCTGCCGACGGATTTTTCTCAAACACCCGAGCGGTGAGATACCAGGTCAATTCTCCCATCGCAAACAAAGCATACCCTATCAGAAGGAAGAAAAAGATGAAAAACTTATGATCAGAGAAAAGTTCTTTTAATTTATTACCAAAAAGCTTGTTTACTGCAAGAATACCAAACACAACAGTCAGAAAAGCGAATAGGAGAGTTACGAGGTATAATGCATCCAGTAATTCTAACACCATCTTTATTCAGATGAAGAAAACGAAATATATAAATGTGTTGGTTGAGAGAAAAGAGAGCAAATATTTTTAAGTTATGACCTAAGGAAACAATTATGAATGATTTAGATCGGGTGCTGGAACAACAATATCAGCTGGAACGCCGCTATAGAGGTTTCCTTTCTTCCTTAGATAGTTCTAGAACTACTACTCTTCGTGCTCTTGTTGAAAACCCCAGCAGGGCTAGAGAAAGGTTAGCGGCAGAGTGGCTTGATCATTCGCGCCTGCTGCATAGATTGGAAGCCACGGCTAAATTCTTTAATGGAGTTGCTGATCATGAAAGAATTCCAGGTTACAAGGGAATCCCACTCATTTTTCTACAGGCCACAAATCCCGCAGAAGACAAAGCAGAGTTCAAACAAAGATTAGAGAAGTATACTCATCTTCAAATGACCTATCAGCATCTTCCGCCAGAAACTTTTTATCTGCACACCGAAACAAATTTCTTTCCAGTACTTCAGGGAACCTGGCGCTCCGGACAAAGAACGATTACTGCACTTCATCCTTTCACTAGTAAAGGTCAAAGAGTTGTAAACTGGAAAGGAAGAACCTGGCGTGATAAAGAGATGATAGTTGGATATCGGATTCCAAGTTATCCAATTTTATTAAATGTATCTGAGCAGAACGGAACAGATTATCTTACCAGAATTATAGTTCACGACCTCGGACATGGCTTTCTTCCTGATATCAACTTATATTATGAATCTCTGCATAATGTAACTATGCTTTACGCTATGCAAATTGAAGTAAATAAAGAACTGGCTGATCCCTGGGAAAAATTAATACAAGCTGAATGCAGCAACCCTTTTTTTTTTCTTGATGCAGCAAATTATGTTAATAAGTTAACTGAGAACCATCTTTCTCCTCTTCAGCAAAGAGTAAAAAAGCAATTTACCAGTTGGTATGTCTCTGAAAATTTGAGAGGCAAAAAAGTTGCTGCGACCAGGGAAGAACAGCTGGAAAAACTGTGGGGCATCACAAAGGAGATGGACGCCAGCACCAGAAAAGAAAAAGTAGTGGAAACAATAGCAGAGATGAAAAGAAATGGTTTTGCCAAGTATCAGTAAGATCAACTTAATAAAAAAATCAAAATTCAAACAATCTTTTCTGTTCCCGTTTGCTTTTCAGCAACTTGCTTTCTTTCAGTAATACATTAATATCAAAGCCGAATTTTCGTTTAATTAATTCTTCAGCATATTTCATCATTAGTTTTTGGTCGGCAAAAGCTAAGGGTTTTTCCTGCAAACTTTTTCGAGTTGCTTCCCGGCAGACCCATACTCCCAAGGGAATATTGTATTCAGGAGTGATGAACCTGAGAGCTAGACAACTTCCCTGCCGCTTGAGTTCTTTCATTTTTTCTAAGACGGAAATTCGGCAGGCATAATAGCCGCCGGCAGTTTCTTCAGCATATTCTTTGCGGCCATCATAATTTTCGTAATCAGTAGAATACATCAAGCCATTCTTGCTCCAGGGATTTACGGAACTGGCTAAATAGGTTTCAAATAATTCATAACTCCACACTTCCGGAAAATACAAGAGCAGATAATAATTGCCCCAGCCGCCCCCGAAATAAGCTACGTATTCCCCTACGGGAAGATCTTTGATCTCTTTGATCAATTGTTTTCCTACCGTGTCATCAACGGCGGTGATACTCCATCTGGTCGGCACTAGTTTTCGATTTTGCTGCAAACCAACGCTGCCTACAGAAAGTAATTTATTCAATGAACTTTCTTCAAAACCTTTTTGATAAAGACTGATAATGGCAGGAGCAGCTTTCAGGTCGGTATCAGAAACAACTCTTTCCACTCGCGAGTCGACCGCAGTATTAGCAGTGATCCTGGCATCTTTCATGGTAGCCTGAGGACCAAACGGAATGATTTCTTTTTCCGGACGGAATTGCAATTGCGGGGCTTGCTTGAGATTCACTTCTAATTCTACTGCTTTTTTGGCCATGCCCACTTCTTGGATGATGTCGAGGAATTTTCCACCCTTCTGAATTTCTTTCACACTAGCTTGAGTGCGGGAATTGACTAAGCCATAACGCAGACTGGCAATATTTCCGATCGCTGCATTTTCGCTGCTCCAGAAACGGGGAGAATCATACCGAGAAGTATCGCCGGAAAATTGTGGACTTAAAACGCCGACATTGACCTGCGGATAGCCAAATCTGCCAATGAAGGGCGCAGGAGCACTACCTTGAAAATCAGTCTTGAACGATTGATTTATCTTCAGTTGAGGAATTTGTTCAATGTCTTTATATTTGACGCGTTTGATCTGCATGAGATTAAGCAATATAAATCTAAAAAAGGAAATAAAACAAAAATTCATTAGATTTATATAAAACTTATCGTTTAATTTAAAATATGGATTTATCACAAATTTTAGGGTGGACGGCCACTTTCTTGTTTTCCATAATGATCATTCCGCAAATGATGAAGACCATCAGAACCAAAGACACCAGCGGGGTAAGTTTATTGTTGTTTATCATTTATTTTGTAGCCAATATTATTGCCTTAACTTATGCTTTCTTAATCAATCAAACTCCCTTGATCATAAAATATATTATTGCCCTGGTCACTACTACAATTTATTTGGGACTGTATTGGGTTTATTATAATCGCAAGCAGAAAGCAACGCAGCAAAAAGATTCTCTTCAATTGTAAGGTGTAAGGCAAAATTTATGGATATTTATGAGAGGCTGCTAGGAGAAAGAGCAGATGCGGAAATCATAAAACCACAATAGATACATTTTTAAAGAAAATAAGGAAATTCTTCCCTGACGCGGACGTGCTGGAGCGGTCAAACGGGATAGGCTTAGGACCTATTGGCTTAGTGCCTACGCAGGTTCGAATCCTGCCGTCCGCATTTTATATTTATTTTTAATTTATTTTCTAATCTTGGTTTCCTGCAACAATAATCCTTAATAAGTACTTTCTTTGA
>DATDUF010000110.1:0-8173 GCA_035290485.1 Candidatus Nanoarchaeia archaeon | reverse complement strand
CGACTGGATTGAAAAGATGTATTTATTTTCTCTATCGATCAGCATGCCTTTCATACCGATTGATGCAGGACCATCAACATCACAATGCAATTTATCGCCAACCATGAAAGTTTGCGCCGGTTCTAATCCTAAATCTTGAATAGCTCTTTCATAGATCTTTGGATTAGGTTTGTATAGACCTACCTCGCAAGAAAATATCACGGAATGAAAATATTTCTCCAATCCCAGATCAAAAAAAGATTTCTTATATGGGGAAGCCAAATTGGAAATCAATCCCACCTGCAGGTCTCTTTTCTGTAAGGCTTCCAGAACTTCATACGTTTCCGGAAAAGTTCTTGCAGACGATATGCCTGCTGCCACTTCTTCCTCGTAAGATTGAAGACTCATTGTCGCACCAGGTTTAATTCTTGTAACTAATCCAGAAAGATCAGTAAAATCTTCAGTTAAAGCAATTCTTCGTGCTTGTTTCATCTCTTCTGGCGAAAGACCCAGCTCGAAAAATAATCTTGCGTATGGATTAGTATCTTTATTGTAAATTAAGGTGCCGTATAAGTCAAAAATTACTGCTTTTATTTCCTTACTCATTGATCTTAAAATTATTCTTCTGATTAAAATACTTTCCGCAACAAAACAACATTTATATACCATTTTTCTTTTCTTTCCATTGATGTTTGGCTTTACTAAAGAGGAGATAGCAATATTCAAGTCACTTAACACTCCTAAGAAGATCCAAGACTTTCTCAACCAGATACCAGCTAATTTTGAACCAGGTCGGGAAACAGTTCTTTCTCCCAGAATGGTATTGAAAGAAAATCGCGCTCATTGCATGGAAGGAGCAATGTTGGCCGCCACGGCCTTACGCTTTCACGGACATCAACCCTTAGTAGTCGATCTTACTTCAGTTAAAGATGACGATGATCATGTCATCACTGTCTTCAAACAGAATGGGCATTGGGGCGCGATTTCCAAAACCAATCATGCTGTGTTAAGATATCGTGAACCAGTCTACAAAAGTATCCGCGAGTTAGTGATGTCTTACTTTCACGAATATTTCACTAATCACAATGGCAGGAAAACGCTGCGTTCATATTCTATGCCCATAGATTTATCCCGCTTCGATAAACAAGGCTGGATGACGGCAGAAGAAGATGTGTGGTATATTCCTGAATATTTGTTTGAAGTCCAGCATCAGCCAATTTTATCTCGTTCTCAAATTGCCATGTTACGAAAAGCAGATTCGATTGAGATTCAGGCGGGAAGTATAACAGAGTGGAAGAAAAAGTAAATGGGATCGCGAGGATTTGAACCCCGGTTACACCCATATTGGTTCTAATCCCCAAGGGTGTGTCTTACCAAGCTGGACCACGACCCCACTAAAACTTCTGAAATAGAAACTGTTTAAAAAGATATTTGTTATTACGTTACAACAAGCTTTAAATATCTTTTTTAATTATGTGTTCCTAATTTACTACTTCTCCCACAATACTTCTCAACATATAATCAACTACTTTAATTTTAATTTTTTTGTTCAGAGGTAATCTTCCCTTTACTCCGATCACTAAAGGATACGTCCCCATCTGTCGGCAGAAAGTAGTTTTTCCGTCGTACATTTCTGTAAAAACATCTGTCAGGATAGTTCCATTAGGCAGGATTCTCTGCAGCATGGGATAATCGATCTTTTGCCGGATTTCATTCCGCCACTTCCAATAATATTGTTTGTTCTTTCGCAAATATTTTGTCCCGCCATGCTTCTCGAGATAAGTATCCGGTAATACTGCTACTTGCCTGATATTGATGCGCCTAAGCATTAACCCTTCATTCATCACTTGCTGCAAGGCTTCCATATTTTTCTTATGCGTTTCTTTTGTTTCGCCCAGTAACCCGAAGATGATATTTATTCCCGGTAGAAATTTAGGGAGCCCATTTTCTCCTCGTTCCGCGCCGTACTTATTGATGATGCGGATCGCTTTCATAGCCATCAGCGGCGTAGTGTTCAGCAAATTATCTTTGACTACCACTGGATCAAAACTTTCCACGCCGAAAGCAGCAATATTTCCTGGGGTGCAATGCTCCACAATGGCTTTGGTAATTTCCTCTCCACCTGGCGCGACTACAGAATTAGGATTGACATTATCTATCTGCAACACTTCAATCTCTGGACATTCTGTTCTGATCTGCTGGAGTAATTCAATCGGTCTCTCAGAAGCATAGAAGTCAGCCTGTTTTCCCAGTCGGAAATATCTTGCGCCATTCTTGTAATAGGCTTTCACTTCTTTTACCACTGCTTCCATTTTTCTATTGACAAATTTACTTTTGATAGGTTCGGTACAGAAACTGCATTTGCCTACTTTGCAGCCTCGTCCGGTTTCAATCTCGATCATAATCCGATACGGAATTTGTTTTAAGATCTCTGCTCCGGCAACTGCATACTTATCTAAATCAGTAAAAGCAAGAGCGTAATCTTTTATTTCAAAATCATGCTGCACTTTTTCATAGAATTTTCCGCCTTCCAATTGAGTTCCGAACACTGCCGGACCGGTCAGAATTTTTTTACATTTTATATCAGAAAGCAAAGGAACAACTTCTTGTAGCGTTCCTGGCAACGCGGTAAGATATTTTCCCGGGACATGCACGCCTAAGACAATAACCAAAACCTCGGTATCAGCCAGCACTTCCTCTGCATCGTTGTTGGTTAGATTGTAAATCAGGATGTTGGTTTTTTCTTTTTCAGACGGCTCTTTTCGTATTTTATTATACTTTTTCCACAGCCGTAAATCGTCAATGGTCAAATAAGAAACTTCATGTCCTTCCTTCTTTAACTGTCCATATATATATCTCGGGTAAGTCCCGAGATAGGGCGGTACACCTAATCCTGATGCTTCGTCAGTATAACAGTCCAAGATGGTGTATTTCATAGAAGTAGCTACTACGATAGATGTTTTATAAACATTATTGCTGTTTTTTTCTTATCTGCCGAGGAAGAAGCGACCCTACTTTTTTGACCACTTCATCTACAGTATAGGATTGAGCAACATAATGAAATTTTTTATCTTGTACCCAAGCCTGGATTCCCTCTTGGATAGCTTTATCCGCGAGCACTATAATTGGCGTGACACTTCTTACTAAAAATGGAGTTATAGTATGTTTAAAAAATTCTGCTCTCAATTCTGGCAGCCAGTTTTCTCCATAGGTATTGGTATCGTACATAACTAGATCATATTGCTGCGGCAATAATTTGGAATCTTTACATCTCGAGAGCTCCCAGGCAAATCCTAAAAAATCATTAAGGTATTGAAGTTGGTGTTTTTGCCGTGTATTTCGTAATTTTGTCACTAATACATTATCCCCTTCCCGTTCTGATTCCGGTGCTCCGTATAAGATTCGTGCCATTTTTATTTTACGCTTTGATTCAATCCATTTCCTATGATTTCTGTAATTTTATAAATTACCCCGTCTAGGTCATAAGGTTCATCGACTTGTATGAATCCTGCTTTTTTTATAAGGGGATGCAGTTTCATAGCCAGTTGTATTTCTGCAAAAACTATTACTGGCGCTTGGGCATTAGCTAGATATTTTGCGGTGAGTACTTCAAAACATTCTATCTTCTTTTCTGGCGTCGCCTCATGATAAAATAAATCACTATCATACAATATTAAGTTATATCTTTCTTCTTTCGCAATTAATGGAGTTTTTGCCAGTTCCCAAAACATAATTTGTCCGTCATTCTTGACATAGATTACATCATGTTTCGACCTCAGTCTTGCAACTAAGCTATCATGAAGATCTTGATGTTTTCCTTCAGGTCCACCTACCAGAATTTTTGCCATAAATTAATCAAAGTTGAAAAGAGATATAAACATTGTGCGTAACGTTTAAAAAGAAGCATAAGTTTGAGCTCCGTAACGGCCCCGTAGCTTAGTTCGGTGGAGCGCACGACTGATATCAACAGATAGACATCGTGAGGTCCGGTGTTCAAATGCCTGCTACACTAGGCGAACGTATTCAAAGTGGGGTACTCTTTCAGAGACCCCACGACCTAGCTTGATAGTGTAATGGGAGGAAAGTCACCGCGGGGCCACTTTTTAATTCAGAAAAAAAGGCGTTGCTATTCATTCTTTTCTTAAACTCTAGCTAAGTATGGACTCTTTTTACACTATTTTTATAAAGAACTCTTTTAATCAAATCATTATGGTAAAAATCATTGAAAAAAGTCTGGAAGAAAAAGTTTCGGAACAAAAAACTGTAGTCATGTTTGAAATGGCTAATCAGCTCTTTGAAGGCATTAAAAATGAGTGGGCCGCTTCTCATCCTCGCAATATTCAGCGGAAATATATTCTTGAAATGAATGGCAAATATGGACATCCGCCTATTCCAGGAGTAGGTTTTTCTTTATGGGCAGTTAAACCGGTTAATGGCCCAAGAAGACATGAACAATTAAACAGAGTAATTGACATTTACCCTGGCCACAATAAAGTATCAGTAAGCAATCTGCAGTATTTTGATGACGCTCTCCAGCTTGCTGAAAGGTATGAAAGAGCCTTTACCCAAGAATTTACCGTGGAAAAAGAGTATCATTCTGCTTAATCATTTCTTTAATTATTTTAATTTATTTTTATTTTACAATTATGGCATTGACTACTGCAAATCATATTATTGAGCATATATTCTTACCTCTCTAAATCTTTAAATAGCTCTTTTATCCGCCAGACTGCAGGGACGGTATTATAAGAGGGGTGTACAATAATGAAAAAGATATTTACTATTATGATTAGTCTAGTGCTATTCATTTTTCTTATGGGTTGTGTAAATTATAAAACTCAACCTGCAAATTCAAATGAAAATCCAGCTGAGGCGCGTTTAATTGATGAGATTGCTAAAATTGAGCAAGAAGTAAAGTTGGCAGGTAAACCTACTGACGCATCGTCAGGCAAAAAGCCCGAAGTAGAGGAAAAAAAAGTAGAAGAAGAAGTAGTCCTTCCTAAGCTTACGGAAGAAACAGTGAAGAATGATCAAGTGGATGGCGAAATGCAGGTTATCCAAGTTCAGGAAAATGCCATGGTTAAGCTCAATGTAAAAGTATCCGATCCGGATCAAGATGCAGTTCAGTATTCTTTTAGCTCTCCCTTGAACAAATTAGGACAATGGAAGACTAATTATGGTGATGCAGGTGAGTATGTTGTTTCTCTTACTGCTACTGATGGAAAACTAACCACGGAAAAGAAGTTGAAAATTGTGGTCGAGCGGGTAAATGTCCCTCCGCAGATAAGTGGAGTGACTGATCTTCACGTCAAAGAAGGAGAAGCAGTCAATTTTAAGCCTCTCGTTACTGATCCTAATGGAGATAAAGTAACTGTTACCGTTTCTGATCCCTTACAAAGCGGTAATTTTGCTACTGATCACACCAGCGCCGGAGAATATCATTTGAAAGTTGTCGCTAGCGATGGTGAATTACAGACGGAAAAAACTTTTACGTTAGTAATAGATGATGTGAATGAACTTCCTATCCTCAGTAATCTTGCTGATGTCAAAGTTAAAGAAGGAGAAATAGTCCGCTTTGATCCGGTTGTTTCAGATCTGGACAATGATCCAGTCAAGGTTACCGTCAGCAATCCTGTTGGCGATAGCGGTGTTTGGAAAACATCCTATACTGATCATGGAGATTACTTAGTTACTGTAACTGCTAATGACGGTAAAGGAACTGTTACCAAGAAAGTCAAAGTGGTAGTTGAAGATGTCAACATGCCTCCGGAAATAATTGAGGTTAAATTGGCGGTGAATTAATTCCCTTAAGGGGCACATGAAATAAAGAAAATACTTTATTTCGGTGCCGAAAAGAAGTAATTTCTTCTTTTCGTGCACAGAAGGATAAATCCTTCTTGTGTCTTTTTTTACAATTATCCCACCTATCCCAAAAAAAATAATATGAGGAAGAAAATATTTGTGGTTGTACTTTTTTTTCTTCTATTGATAATACCTAATGCTCTAGCTGCAGTTAAGAGTTTTCATGTGCAGGAAAATGATCTTGTTACCATTACCCCGGAAACGCTTGACCCTGATGATGATCAAGTAATCTATACTTATTCTCTTCCCTTGGACAAAAACGGCCAATGGCAGACCGGCTATGATGATGCCGGAGAGTATTTGTTGAAGATAGCCGCTTTCGATGGCATAAACACCACTACTAAAGAGGTTTTACTTATTGTTGATAATAAAAACCAGCCTCCTTATTTGAAGGAAAAAAAAGTGACGGTAAAAGAGCTGCAGCCTCTAGATTTGAAAAAGTTGGTAGCTGATCCTGATGAAGATCCTTTAGAATATGTATTTGCTAAGCCTTTTGATGGAAAAGGCTTCTGGACTCCAGGTTATGATGACCAAGGAACATATATCATTAAGTTTAGCGCTCGCGACGGTGAATTTACTATTCCTATGCGGGTAGAAGTAGAAGTTCTTAATACTAATCAGCCTCCCAAACTACTGAGCTCTTTTTCAGACTCTGAAGAAGTTTCGGTGAAGGAAAATGAAAAGCTCTCTTTTTATGCTGAGGCCGTAGATGGCGATAAAGATCCTGTAAGTTATTCCTGGGCCTTAAATGGACAACCATTATCGCAAGGAAAAAAAGGAGAATATTTGTTTACCTACGATAGTAAGGAGAGCTATGAATTAGTTTTGACGGTGAGCGATGGAGTCAATACCGGAAACCATCAGCTGGAAAAAAAATGGCTTATTAAAGTAGGAAATGTCAATCGTAAACCAAAAATAGATCTCTCTCCCATCACCGTAACTGAAGGTGAAATAGTGTCCCTTCCTCTGCCTTCAGAAGATGCCGATGGTAATCAGCTTACCTATACCTTTGATGAAAGATTTGATCAATCAGGAACTTGGCTGACTGGCTATCGTGATGAAGGTACTTATAATGTTCAATATACTGTCTCTGATGGAAGTGATAAAGTCAAGGAAACAGTTGAAGTTACAGTTCTGAATCTTGATCGCGCTCCGGAACTACATCTTCCGGAAATGCTAGAGGTGAAAGAAGGTGAAAATCTTTCTGTAGTTGTTGATGCTTCTGATCCTGATGGAGATGCAATCACTATAGCACTTGAAAATGCACCTGAAGGATCTCTCTATGATCAGAAGAGTAAGACTTTTTCCTGGTCACCGGGCTTTGATTATATTCATCGACGGGGTGGTATGCTCAGCAATATTTTGAATGCTCTTCGCCTCGAGCAGAGAATCTTGCATGATAAAAAAATAGCGGTGAAAGTAACTGCCTGCAGTCTTGAACTTTGTTCAACGGGAAATGTTCCGATAACCGTATACAATTCCAATCGCGCTCCAGTTTTGCAATTGCCGCAGAAATTAACAGTTACTGAAGGAGAGTTAGTACAGCTAGAAACTCTTTCTTCTGATCCGGATGGAGATATTGTCCGTTATTATTTCAGTGAACCAGTACAGAAAAGAAATGGACAATGGCAAACTAGTTATGAAGATGCCGGGGAACATACCGTTTACGTTACCGGTACTGATGGAAGTTCATCACAGACCTTGCCAGTTACAGTTAAAGTCTTAGAAAAGAATCGGCAGCCAACTATAATTGTTCCTCACGACCAATACCATTTACAAGAAGGAAAAGAATTTGTTCTTCCGGTGAAAGCGTTTGATCAAGACGATGATTCATTATCATTGCAAGTTGAGAATTTGCCTCGAGGAGCAGTTTTTAAAAATAGCACTTTTACTTGGACTCCTCCTTATAATTTTGCTGCGGCTAAAAATATCTCTGAAAATTCCCTCCTCAGTGAGGCAAGTTTCTTAAAAGAGGCTGAGCAAGAAGAATATTGGATCAGCTTTGTAGTTTCCGACAAGGAATATGATGTAAAGCATCCGGTAAAATTGATTGTTAAGAATGTCAATCAAAAACCAGCATTAGAAAGCTTTGTCCCTCAGCCACAGCTTACTGCTGCTGTGGGCCAGCCTCTGTTGTTCTCTGTAAATGTAGTTGACCATGATTTTGCTAATCTAACCTATACTTGGAAGTTTGCCCCGGGAAATGATGTTATAACTGGCTCGAATACCGTAGAAAGAACTTTTGTCAGTCCCGGAGAAAAGAAAGTATCAGTTGTAGTAAGTGACGGTCGGTCCGAAGTATCCCAAGAATGGAAAGTGACAGTGCCAGAGC
>DATDUF010000109.1:0-5899 GCA_035290485.1 Candidatus Nanoarchaeia archaeon | reverse complement strand
TGGATCAAATGTTCAAGGTTCATCTCTACATAGGTTCTCACCGTTTCTTCTCGGTGTAAGGAAAAGGCATTTACAATCACTCCAGCAAACAATCCTCTGGTAATTACTTTCTTGATGGATGTAAAAGAAGGTTTTGGAAATCTCACTCTTATTTTTCTATTTTGATTTTAATAAGCGTTGTCTTAATACTGTATATTCTTCGGGAAATGCTTAGAATTATTTGTTAATTTTAAGTGGAATTCTCATAAACTTTTTACATTCTAAACAAGAAATAACTACTTTTCCCGGCCGGGTGCGAATTCTGGCATTGACACCGGGCTTTAAGTATTTGTAACAGTGCTTACAGAAGCGGCGTTTTAACTCTCGGGGTATTTGCACATGCACTTTCATGGCTAGTTTTCTGGCTAAAGAAATGTAGCGGTTGGCTCTGGCCTTATCTTTTGGGAAAATCTCTTCCGCTTGCTGGAACAGGATCTTAATACGTTGAAGAGCAATTTCTTTCTGCTTTGGTTTGGAAATTGAAGGTTTGGTCATTCTAAGAGGGAAATCATTTTAAACTTTAAAAAGTATTTCAATTTGTGAATCAATTGTGGTGAAAGGCAGACCCGTAAAAAGTAAGATCAGGCAGAATATAGTGGAAATTCTGCATTATATGGGCGAAGGTTATGGGTATCAGGTAGCTAAAATTTATAACGAGATCTTTCCCGCGGCTACCCAGCGCAGCATTTATTACAATCTGCAGAAAGGAATTCTGACTAAAGAAATCGCCGTGCATAAGATTGAACAGGAAGAAGGAGAATATTCTTGGGGCAGCATGGTGGAAAAGAAGTATTATTCTCTGGGGAAAAATGCGGAAGCGAAAGGGGATAAAAGAGTCAAGGATTTTTTACAAACATGGCAAAAACTGAAAAAAGAAAACTCGCCGAGCAAGTTTACCAGCTTTGTAAACAAGTTCCGCAAGGAAAAGTAACCACTTATCGCGAGATTGCGCAGGCCTTAGGAATAAAAGGCTATCAAGCTATTGGGCAAGTTTTGCGCTGTAATCCTTATGCACCAATAGTGCCCTGCCATAGAGTGGTAAAGAGCGATGGTTCGCTTGGCGGATTTAAGGGTTGCGTGGTTGGGAAAGAGATTATTGAGAAGCAAATGTTGTTGAAGAAAGAAGGGGTAGAAATAAAAGAAAATAAAATAGATCTTCAGCAGTTTGGTTTCAGCTTCTCCTGAGCTTCATTTAAAGTACCTGGTTTCCAAATACGCGCCTCATAGCGAGTTGAATTGTAATCTTTGCAGGCAGTACGATAGCTCTCAGCGGATTCAGCGCTAAAGAATACGCGTGTGTCATCGAAACAATCTAAGGTCCATTCTTCTTTGACCAGGTCATATATTCCATAAAGCGTTCTTCCTTCAAAGTATTCTCTCATGATTTAATCTTAAACGAGAAATTTCTTAGTTATATAAAATTTTTTATATAATTAAAAATTAAGAAAATAAAATAACTTTACCTTGTCCCAACCATTTCACAGATTCTATCAGCTAAACTCTTGCTGTTAGTTACCATGAACGTTTTCCCTAGCTTACGTTGTCTGGAGTAAAGAATGGGCTGTCCATTGGTGTAGCTGATGTGCGCTCCTGCTTCTTCCGCGATCGCTTGTGGTCCACAGACATCCCAAGTGCCGCACCCATTAGGATTTACTACGGCATGCAAATCAGCAATACCTTCTGCTACTTTCATGACTCGCAATCCTTCGCTGCCGCTAATAATAGTGCGTTTGATGGGTAGCATCTTTTCTAAAGTCTGGTACTTACTGCTTCTGCTGTCACCAAGATCCATGGCGGCTATAAGATTTTCATGTTCCCGCACGTGGATTTGCTGCGGATTATGGTAAGGAGAGCTTCGGTATGCTCCATGATCTTTAACCGCATAGTACATTTCTTTAGCAATGGGCTTGTAGACTATTCCTAAGACGGCGTTTTCTTCCACCGCTAACCCGATGTGCACCGCAAACTGATCAGTATGTTCGATGAATCCTCTTGTTCCGTCGATGGGATCAATATACCAGCAGCGATCACCTTCGATTGTTTCTAATTCTTCGCTGACAATTCCGTCCAGAGGAAAGGCTTTGTTTATTCCTTCTAGTATGATTCTGTTGGCCAGAACATCGGCGTTGGTTACTGGAGTGTTATCTGGTTTTGTTACTATATCCATTGCTCCATAATAAATAGGTAAAATGGCATTTCCTGCTTGCACAGCTAAGTGCTGGGCGACTTCTAATTCTCTTTTGTAGTTTTTCATAGCTGGAAAGAGAGAGCTGTAATATTTATATATTATTAATAATAGTTAACTATTAATGGAAGACCTCGGAAAGTTGGGATTAAGTCCGTATGAGACTAAAATTTACTTAGCTTTACTGAAACACGGCAGAATGCCGGCTCGGGAAATTGCGGAGAAATCTACGGTGCCTCCCACAGCAGTGTATCCTAACTTAAAGAAGCTGGTGCTTAAGCATTTAATTCAGGAATTTTCCGGTGAGGTTACTATCTTTGGAGCGGTTGAACCAAATATTGCTATTCCTGCGTTTCTTCGGGAGAAGAGAAAGGCTTTGGAAGAGATGGAAGGAAAATTAGTTGCGCAAGCCATGAATTTAGTTCAAGATAAAGAAGTGCTGAAAGCGCCGGAAGTGCTGAACATTTCTGTCGGCCGGGAAGCTTCTTCCTCTATTTATTTTGATGCGCTAAAAAGAACTACCAAGACTTATTACATTTTGGGCTGGACTTTTAAGACTACTGGCGCGAAGTTTGCCAAGCTGCAGCATTTAGTGGAAGCCAAAAAGAAAGGAGTAGATGTGCGCATCATCGTGACTGGAACAGAGATTAAAGAATGGTCTATTCTTCAGGAATACGTTAAACAAGGAATTAAGTTGCGGTATCACCCGCTAAATAATTTTTCTCTGTTGCTGGTGGATGGAAAGGAATGCAAAATAACCTTGAAAAATCCAGAATATGATCAGAAATTCAATATTCATATTAAAGATGATTCTCTTTCAGAAGCGCTGCAAAGTTATTTTTTAGGAGTATGGGAAAAAGCAGAGCTTTTTAAAATCAAATATGTCAGTCGGAAAGTTAAATAAGAATTTTATACCACAATATTTATAGGTTAGTACCTATAAGTAGTAATAATGGTCACTAAAACTAATAGGATGATCGGTAGTTCTAAAGAGAGGGATGATAAGTTAATCCAAGAGTATATCAAAAATAAGAGCAAGGAACATTGTGAGGTTATTGGACCGGACTGCGAACGTTGCTCAGTTAGTTCTCATTGTGTCCATAGAAAATAAAAATAAGTCATTTTTTTTCTTTTATTTTTCTCTTCCAGAACTTTTTTAAAGGTAAACAGAAGTACTGTTCTTATGCCTATTCATACCTTTCAAGCCACGGTACTGGAGAATAAAAAGCTGACTGATGATGTCATTTTCCTTTCCTTATCTGCGCCTACAGAGTTTTCTTTCCGGGCGGGGCAATTCATAACTCTGCGCTTAGAAAATGGCAGCGAGTTTAGATTGAAATCTTATTCCGTGCTTAATCCCCCTTCAGAGAAAGGCAAAGTTGATCTTTGCATCAAATTGATCGCTGGCGGCTTTGCATCTGAAATCTTACGAAAGGCCAAGAAAGGGGATTCTTTTCAGGTTAAAGGGCCGTTAGGGCATTTTGCTTTTGAAGAAGATGATCTAAACCAGGAGATCTGGATGATTGGCGGCGGAACCGGAGTTGCGCCCTTGTACAGCATGTTAAAAGAGCATCTTGCCGGATACAAGAATACAAAATTTGTACTGGTTTTTGGGGTAAAAGAAAAGAAAGATTTATTTTTTGATACAGAGTTTCAGCAGCTGGCCAGGAAATATGCAAATTTTACTTATATTCCTACTTTGACCAGAGAAGAGTGGAAAGGCGCAAAAGGCCGTGTCCAAGCCCATCTTCCTGCTAATGTAGAAAACAAAACTTTTTATATTTGTGGTTTAAAGGAGTTAGTATTAGAAACCAAGGAGATTTTAGTCAAAAAAGGAGTGGCGTTGAAGAATGTTAAATCTGAAAGATATTCTTAATGGTTCCAGTTTCGAAAATACAAAAATGGAGTGGGGAAAAATGAAGATAACGATAACCAAGGATGCGGATAAAACACAGGATGTATTGTTCTTAGGATTGTTTGAAGAAGATAAGGATAACGGCAAGTCTTTCAGCAAAGAATTAGCAGAAGAAGTGGAAGAAGCGATCAGCCGGAAAGCATTCTCGCGCAAGTTTGGAGAAATGTATGCTACTAAATTATCCTCACATCCGTACAAAAAAGTTGTGGTAATGGGATTAGGGGAGAGGAAAGATTTGAGTGCAGAAAAAGTCCGCCAGGCTCTGGGAAAAATGGTCACGGCTACGAAAAATTCGCTCTGGTCTTCCTTCACTACCAACGTGGTAGAAAAAGCATGTGGCCTAGATCACGAGGTATTAGGAAGAGCAGCTGCAGAAGGTTTACTATTAGCTAATTACGGGTTCACCAAATATTTTGCCAAAGAGAAACAAGAGAAGAAAAAACCGTTGAGTGTTGTCTCTTTACAATGGTCTGGCTCAGTAAAGTTGAGCGAAGGCTTGAAAGTCGGAAGAGTAGTGGCGGAAGCGACTAACTGGGTGCGCGATCTTGTTAACGAACCGGCCAATGTAGTGACTTCTGAATATATGGAAAAAATGGCCAAACAAGTTGCTTCTCAGTATAGCTCTGTAAAATTGAAAGTGTTGAACAAATCTGAATTAGAAAAAGAAGGAATGGGTTCTTTGCTGGGTGTTAATGCAGGAAGCAAGAATCCGCCTAAGTTAGTTATCTTGGAGTATACTGGCTCTAAGAAGGGAAAACCCACTGCGTTGTTGGGAAAGGGAATCACTTTTGACAGCGGCGGATATAACTTGAAGCCGACTAAATATATCGAAGACATGTTCACGGATATGGCTGGAGCAGCCGCAGTGATGGCTGCCGTGAAGATTGCTGCGGAATTGAAATTGAAGAAAAATTTGTTAGGAGTGATGCCTTTGTGTGAAAACATGGTTGATGCCAATGCACAGCATCCCGGCGATATTGTGCGCGCCTGCAACGGAAAAACCATTGAGATAGGTAATACCGATGCAGAAGGACGATTAGTCCTATGCGACGCTTTAGCGTATACGGAGAAAACATATAGTCCTGAAGTGATGATCGATCTTGCTACTCTAACCGGTGCATGTGTAGTGGCATTGGGTTATTATGCAGCCGGCGTGATGGGAAAAGATGATGAATTGTTGCACGATTTGCATGAAGCAGGTATGAGTTCCGGCGATAGAGTTTGGCAATTACCTTTCTTTGAAGAATATCAGGACTGGATGGACGGCTCAAAGAGTGATTTAAACAACAACTCACAGAAAGGAAAAGGATACGAAGCGGGATCAATTACGGCAGGTGTATTTTTATCCAAATTCGTGGAGAAAGCCAAATGGGCGCATGTTGACATTGCTGGTTCAGCCTACTGGATGGTAGATGGACCTTACTTGAGCAGGGGAGCAACTGGTTCAGGGGTACGATTGCTTGCGTATTACTTGATGGAGAACGAGGAGAAGGAATAGAATTTTTATTTAACTTTCTTTTATCTTTCTAAATTCACAAACCTTTAAATAATCCTTATTTTCTCAATTCAACATGGAAAAAGTAGTAATCTTAGGAACAGGTATTGCTGGTTGTACTGCAGCTATTTATGCAGCCAGAGCTAACCTGAATCCGATCATGATTTCTGGGCCAGAGGACGGTGGACAATTGACTTTAACGACTGATGTAGAGAATTTTCCGGGATTTCCTGATGGTGTACAAGGTCCAGCTTTAGTTGAAATG
>DATDUF010000108.1:0-2439 GCA_035290485.1 Candidatus Nanoarchaeia archaeon | reverse complement strand
GCGGCTTTCACGAATTTAACCAGGGAGAACCATACAATATCTGGAATGAAGAGGAGGGTCGTGATTATATTCTCTTTGCCGTTGATGGGAAGAATGTGCGAACAAAAGATTTAGCAGAAAAGGTAGATTTAGCGTATTATGCTGAAAATGAAAATGCTGTAGTTAAACCACTTTACTGGAATGGAGGAGAGGAATTAGTGGTACATACCAGGCTAATCGCTACCAGTCAAGATATAATTCGTGTTTATGGTATTCCTCCAAAAAGTTTATTTGGAAATTCGTTTGAATCATATGATGCACGCAAGCAGCCTATGTCGGTAGAGAGAGCTTTAGAGGTATTTAGCAATGATGCAACCTGGTCAGAAGAAATTTATCAAGGTATGATCAAGAATTATGTTAGTGAATCGTTAGCTTTACAGCAAGTTCTTAAAAGGGAAAGAAAGGAAAAAAAAGGATTGTTTAGTTCTAAGAAAGTTCTGGAAGTTGCTCCACTTTATGCTGTAGAAAGTTTGGAGACAGCAAGCGGAAAACATACTTTATGTGCCGTAGTGCGTGGTCCAATACAGCTTGATCGATGGGTATTACAGGAAGCTAGGTTACAACCTGTTTAATGAAAAGCGGACCCGGGAAGACTTTCATGCCCATTACTTCAAGTAGCAGGCTTTTGAACTCCCGATCTGCAGCTGACTCATCTTCAGTTAACTCTCTTCATCCTATAGAAGGATTACTCAGGAGCTCATCATCAGATTAGGAGGCTACCGTCCTATCCAGGCTAGACGACGGGTCCGTGAAATGATTAGAACTCAACTGTTTTTTAAATCTTCGTGCTACTACTCAATCCGTCTTTAATGGGAATCAATTCCGTCTTCAATTGCGGATGATGCAAAACTGCTTCTTTATAATTCAGGCAGCCATCCATAGTAATGTTGTCAGCGATAATGAAGCCGCCTTTCTTTACCAGTTTAAGGCAATCTTCCAAGACTGTGAAATATTTGTGCTTGGCAAAATCGATGAAGATTATATCGTAATATTCTGATTTTTCTTTAGCCATTCTTTTGACGATCTCAACTGCATCTCCGAGTAATACCTGCGCTTTGATGCCATATTTCTTAAAATTCTCTCTGGCTTCTTCCGCGATAAGCGCATTTACTTCGATGGTAGTAAGTTCTGCTCCTGTACTGCCGAGGATACAGCCGCTGTAGCCATTGGCAGTTCCAAGTTCAAGAATATGTTGGGGCTGAACTTGCTGTATTTTTTCCGCCAGCCAAGCTCCTTTTACCGAGCCGAGAATGGGAATGCCGCGGGTGATGCTTTCCTTAGCCAGGTCCTTGAGCGTGATTATGATGTTCATATTTACAAGAGAAGCTTTATTAATTAAAATTCTTTCCTTCTGTTCCTGAAATTAGGAGGTTGTTAGAAATGGTAAATTATATAGCAATAATGGTGGCTGCGGTGGCAGCGCATGTCTTAGGATTTTTATGGTATGGCCCTTTGTTCGGCAAGAAGTGGGCTTCCATGATGAAATTCACTGAAAAGAATAAGGAAAAAGCTAAAGGGAAAGGTATGGCTAAATTGTATGTGCTCAGCTTTATCGGCTCTTTAGTAACTGCTTTCGTATTGTCTTTGTTTATTGGACCAGCTTTTGATGTTGTAAGTGGAATGATCAATGGTGCTATTGTTGCGGCATTAATTTGGATCGGTTTCATGGCTACTAAAGCTTTAGGCGGAGTATTATGGGAGGAAAAATCCTGGAAATTATATTTCCTCAATGTCAGCTATGATTTAGTTTCTCTGGTTGCCATGGGTGTCATCATCGGCGCATGGGCTTAAGAAATTTTATTTCTTTTTTTCTATTTAATTTTATATTCGGGCTTAACTAAGCTACGCTGGATATATTCTAGAATTTCATCCACATCCTTGGCCTTGCCGTTTTTTAGCAAATAGGTTCTATCCTGAGTCAAGTTGAGAAGATCTGCCGTATTGTCGCAGTCTTTATCCATGATAAGACTGATGGAATCGCCAAAGTCGATCCAAGCTATACAGCCTTCTTTCATGACTTTGTAGGTTATTTTTTTCCCTTCTATTGTTCCTTTATACTTGCCTTCCAACTGCATCCGCACTTCTGGATTTTTCAAATCAGGCAGAGATGAGCATCCGCTATTACTTACGAGAACAGACATTGTAGATGCATAGATCATTTCTTTCAAATTCATTTTTTTTCATCCTCTTTTTTTTATTTTTTAACGACTTCGCTTCAATTTACATTAAATAGGCAGAAAGCCTCGTCTTTTAAGACGAGGATGTCCTGAGCAAAGCAACGACTTTGCTGGGACGCCAGAGAAGTAGTTTCTTCTCTGTGCGAATGGCTTTCTAGCCTATTTATGCAAGAAGGACATTGTGTCCTTCTGCACAGAAATCAAATCTTTGTTTGATTTCTTG
>DATDUF010000107.1:0-3763 GCA_035290485.1 Candidatus Nanoarchaeia archaeon | reverse complement strand
TTTATATAATTAGCAGAAATATTCTTAAATCGTCCCCTTAAAGTATTGCGGATGAGTCAAGAACCAGACCTAGAAGAACTGATAGAACAGAATAATTTGGCAGAGCAGGCAAATCTCTCCTTCAAGGAAAAGGCCGTGCGGGAGCTGAAATACTTTGTGGTAGATGGTACTTCCGCCGCTTTATATTATGCTCCGTTTATGGCTCTGACTGAGCGTCTTTCTGGCATGAATTGGGAAGAGGTAGGAACTGTAAGGACGAAAGGAGCAATTTTGGGTTTTCTTACCGGACATTTTTATAATGAGGTAATTAGGAAACGCTGGGCTAAAACCATTGGGGTGAATGCTCAGAGCTCGTGGTTAAAAAGAAAGAGTGTTGACGTCAGCTTAGGTATGGCTACTATAGCACCCACCTATGCTCCAATGCTCTACACAGCAGGAGCTTCTGCCAAACAAATGGCTATCACTCTCTTTTTTGGTTCCCTAGTTGGAGCAGTAGCAGGACTATTTTATGATGATGTTTCCGACGCTTGTAGAAAATATTTGGGTTTGCAACCGGTTTTTGATAAATAAAATTTAGTAGTTCATACGTTCATTTTCACCACTAAATATATATAATTGAAATTGCTTCTCAGCTGGAACGGTGATGAGATGAATTTAGCCTTAATTAGTAATTTCTTACTGGCCTTAGCTTTAGGAGCTTTAATCGGCTTAGAACGAGAATATGCCCGCTACCGCAGACACACCCATGATTATGCGGGAATCAGGACTTTTCCTTTAATTTCGTTGTTTGGCGCACTTTGTGCTTTTCTAGGCGAGAGGTTTAATCCGTGGATCTTGGTGGTAGGAATTCTGATCATAGGAACGCTGATTTTGATCTCTTATTTCATGCTTTCACGCAAGCATAAACATTATCATGGCGCAACTTCAGAAGTGGCAGGGTTGTTAGCTTTCTTTATCGGGGTTTTATCTTATTTAGGAGAGATGCAGTTAGCTATCATCTTAGCCGTGGCCATAACCATCATTCTTTATTCTCGTTCCATGCTCCATCGTTTTGCTCAACATCTCAAGAAGGAAGAAATGAGAAGCACTCTTACTTTTGTGGTGATTGCCTTTGTGGTTTTGCCTTTTCTTCCCAATAAAGGATATGGGCCTTACCAGCTCTTCAACCCTTTCCTGTTCTGGCTGATGGTGGTTTTTATTTCCGGTATTAGTTTTGTTGGTTATATTTTAATGAAATGGGTGGGAGAAAAAGGAATGGTTTTAGGTGCCATGCTCGGCGGTTTGGCCAGCAGCACCGCAGTAACCTTAAGTTTTTCTGAACGCAGCAAGCAGCAGCATCTTCACAAAGCTTTAGCCTTAGGAGTTATTCTAGCGAATGGAGTAATGTTTGCTCGAGTTTTATTGGAAATATTTGTCTTAAATTTTCCTTTGTTTCTTCAGGTTTTACCAATCATGGCACTATTGATTCTTCTCACCGCAGGGCTTTCTTATTTTATTTGGAAAGGCACTTCGCCGGCTCGAGAAAAGATTGAACTGACTTCGCCTTTTACCTTGAAACCGGCTTTAAAATTTGCCGCGGTTTTTGCCTTAGTCTTGGCTTTCCTGAAATTAGCGCAGGTATACTTATCATCGCATGGAGTCTACTTGATCAGCTTTCTTTCCGGCTTAGCTGAGATGGATGCAATTACTGTTTCTCTTTCCCAGCTGGCAGGAACTTCCCTTCCTTTAGAAATAGCAGCACGAGGAATAATTATTGGAGTTGTAGCCAACATTGCCACTAAAACTGGTATCGTGCTCTTTTTTGGCGAACATGCATTTAGTAAAATAGTGGCAACGGTCTTTGGTTTACTAGTAGTGGCAGCAGTAGGATTATTATTTATCTTTTGAGGATCAAAACATGATTGAGAATATGATAACTTCGCAGGACTTTTTTAGCAAGACCTTAGAATCAGCTTTAGCCCGGCACGGTCTGGAAGTATCCGTATCAGCGCAAGATTATCTTAGCCGCATGCTAGCTCATTTTTCTGAGCATTTTACCCTGGAGCACGGTTGGATGCAGCCTATTACTACTCAGTATCAACAAGTCATCGAACAAACAAAAAAATTACAGCGACAGCAATTGTCTCGAGAATTAGGTGATCACTGTTTATTTCTGGTAGGATATTTTTATGATTTTGTGCGCAAGAATGGAAAAGGACAAGTTCAGTATCACGCCGATATCGGTTCGAGCGCGTACCAGCAAGCTGGCCGGGAACCTTACGAAGAACTAGCAAAAAAGTTTAGTGATCTATATGTGGTCATTGGTGATTTACACCTTCCACAACTGGATGAGCAGAAAACTTTAGAGGTATATGAACGCTGGCAGAAAACCAGAGACAGATATTATGCTTCTTTGTTGTTAGGAAAAGGTATTGTGCCCAGAGAGATTAAGATTGCGAACAATTAAAGATTTTGATTTAATAAAACTCAATTTTTCCTTCTTCATCATCATTGCTTTCTTTCTTTTGACTGGTTAAATTAAGAAAAGAGCTGAAGTCAGGAGCGCTTCCTTTGGTTTCCACGGTTCCTTTTTGCTCAGAAAACATGCTCATTAAATCAGTAGTATCAGCTGAAGGTGATGAGGTGGAAGATGAAACTGATGAAAGAGAGGAATCTTTTTTCTCCAGAATGGAAGTTAAAATCTGCAGGACTTTACGTATGTCTTCATGTGTGTCTACTTGCGTGTCGATAGTAAGCTTCATCTATGCATCTAGACTGGGAAAATAAAAGAAGTTTAATAATTTATTGTTTTGGCTGAAGTAAGCCCTGATAGAGTTGTTTATATTCTCCTTTAGAAATAAGGTATAATGTAGTTTCTGAAACTTTGTAATCTATAGTGCTGGCAATAACCACAGAAGGAATATTTATTTTTAGGTTTTCGGCAAGGTCTAAGGGTGAAGGAGGAGTGCCATAATCATGTACATGAAATAAGCCCATAAAACCTTTTTCTTCTACTTTGAGTTCTTTTAAAGAAAAATTAGAATAATTTCCCAAGACTATCTCCTGATAGGTCTCTGCCCAATTTTTTCTTTTATCAAATGATACTTCTTGGCGTTGGGCTGGAGACTTATTGCGGAAGACTTCAAAGAAATAATGCACTACTTTTAGCATTTCTTTTTCGCCATGATATTTGGTGTGTTCCCTTAAGGCTTCATAGGAGAACTGGTATAGTTGCTCAATTTTACTATCGTTCCCTTGCAGAAATAATTCTAAGGCTTGCTGAACTTCTTCTATTCGGGAAGAGCTGATAACATCAAATTGCAGCGCATTGTCCCGATAAAAAATAGATCCAGAGATTTCCACATTATTTATGCTTTGGAATTGTTTTTCCAAGACACTTTCTAGTTGATCTGCAACTGGTTTTGTAAGGCCTAGTTTAGTAAAATAAATTTCAAGAAATTGTGTTCTAAGTGCCTCACTATCCACAGCAGTAAAATAAAGCATTTTTTATATAATTCTTCCGTATATATCTTATTACCCTTTTTCCATCCGCCATAAGCCCACATCAATGATCTGCTTAGGCTTTTCATGAAAGCTGAAGGTTGCTTTAATAGGAAATTCATATCTCCAGACTTCGGTAATGCGAAAGCTGAAGTCCTTACAGACGGCTTCGACAAATTTCTGGGTAGACCATTTATGCATGCTATACACTAAAGGCGCGATGCTGAAGGCTTTCTCTAAGAATTTCTTGTCAGCGTGCTCTTGTTTAGTGCCAAAAGGAGGA
>DATDUF010000106.1:0-5833 GCA_035290485.1 Candidatus Nanoarchaeia archaeon | reverse complement strand
TTGGCAAGAAAACATTAAGATAAAATTAAAAAGAAGATGAATTTCTAAAAATAATTTCTATCAAAAAGCACAAGTTCATTTTCAATAACTTTTAAGCGAAATGATTAAGTTTTAGAAAGAAGAAAATGTAAAAAATCTTTTTATTTTAATGGCTAAGAAAAAGGGCTCGGTCAAAAAAAATTTTGCGCGCGAAAAAACCCTACTAAAACTATCAAAACTAGCCTGCCGGCACATTACGTAACACTTTATGTAGAATGTGACAAAAAATGTAACGAAAATAGCTAAAAAAGTAACATTTAAATAATCTGTTACATTTCTACTGTAAAAATGGCGGATGTTAAAGAGGTAAAAGAAGTACGAGTAAAGAAAGCACATTCTCGCAGCCAATTTCATCTCACTGAAGAGCAAATCAAATTATTAGTCCGGCACGCTGACAAATTGCGCGACAAAGTAATTATCAAAATGTTAGCATATTGCGGTTTGCGCCGGTTTGAATTAGCAAAAATCAAAATCGAAGACATTGATTTTGAAACGCGCAAGATCCAGATTCTAGGAAAGAAGAGTATTGATCGATTGGCAACAATATTTTCTGATCAATTATTTGAAGACATCAAGATTTACATGCAATATGTATTAAATAATCCTAAAAAAGGGTATCTTTTTCCCGCAGTTTCCAGCTTAAATACGCAAGAACATATTACTCCAACCCAGATCAATAGAATCGTGGCCCAAGCCGGCCATAAAGCGCATTTACACAATCCAATTCCGGAACTTAAGAATATTAACCCTCACATCTTACGGCACAGCTGCGCGCGAATTTTGAAGGATAGGGGGCTTAGTTTAGAGGTAATTCAGAAAGTATTGGGGCATTTATCATATAAGACTACTATGGATTTGTATGGGACTAAGAGCATTTTTGACATGGACAAAGAATTAAAAGAGAAAGTTGGCGATATTTTTGGCTAGTTTAGAACGAATATTTTAAGCAGAGATTAAATATTGTTGAAATGAAAGTTAATCATTAAAATTGATGTTTTTGTTTTGACCTTTTGAAAAATTACAAAAAAGATTATTGTCTCTCGGAATAAAAGCTTTAGTTTTTGATCGCAAGTTTAATTTCTTAAATTATATAAATTAGGGTAACAGCTGGTAACAAAGAAAGAAAAAAATTTGAAAAATAAAAAATCAGCCAAAATAATTATCTTGTTTCTCTTCCTGGAGATCTTCTGCCTTACCGCTTTTCTGAGCGATACCTTTTAATTTTTCTTCAAACATTTTTGCCTGCTGCAACAATGGTTTTGTATCTATTTTCAGGCCAGTATAGGCATCTAGAGCTTTAATTATTTCGGCAGCTGCACGACTGTCAGGCATGCCGCTTTGCGCTTCGGCAAATAAGGCGACGACTGGAGTTTTCATCTGTCTAGCTAACAATGCGCCGGTTACACCGACGACAATTCCTTCACTTAAAGGACTCGCGGCACTGGATAATTTCTTACTAACTGCTCCACCCTGAGTGCTATAATAGAAGATTTTATTTCCGGGATTAGGACTTCCTACGCCTTCTAAGGATACGATTTCCTTAGCAGAAAGTTCTTGCGCAAGCTGTTCGACTACTTCTGATAATTTCCAGCCGGTATTTTTACCGATGTTGATAGCGTGCACTAAAACTAGATTGTATTCCTTATTATAATGCAGTGAGACTGGCTCAATGACTTTGTTTTGATGGATAGCAATCATGGCCGGAACTTCATCCATTTCAATTATGCCAATTTTTTCGGTTTCTAAGTGGTCCATTAAAAATTCAATGGCAATGGTTCCAATCAGCCCGAAGCCGGGGAATCCTTCAATAATAGTTACATTCTTTGGTTTTTTGGTAAGAACTAATTTCATGAGCATCACCTATTTCTTTTTATTAGTGTGATTTCTTTTGAGTTTTTAAGGTTTTCTGCAATTAGGTTTTTATATTGCTGAATCAATTAGAAGCAGTAATGAAACTTAGCAAGACCCAGCGCCTGATTTTATATGCCTTAGCGCATTTCTACACTTCACTTAATCAGCCCCTAGTAGAGAAGCCAGTACAGGTGCGAACTTCCAAGATTGCGTTCATTGAACATTTATTGGCAGCTAAAATAGTTTCCAAACAAGAACGAGCTTTGTATAAGAATCTAGAAACATTAGAACAGAAAAAATTGATTTCGTATGAAAATAAAATGATTATCTTTACGGAATTCGGGCTGCGGGAAGTAGAAAAAATAAATAAAGAAATCCAGCAATTTATTGACTTAGAAAAATATTTTCAGCAGGAAAAACCTAAGAGAAAGATTCAGACCATGATCAGAAGTTAGTTGTTAATTATTACTTCCAATGTTTAACAATAGAGAATGCACCACACTCATCTCTGGCGTACGCAAATTTTTTATCTAAGTCCCAGCCAAAATATTCTATTTTATTATCTGGATCATAGATACTGATGGTTTTATTCTTTACATCAACCTCTATCTGTGGTGCTATATCACGACTGCAGTCCCGGTTATAACCAGGATCATCTTCATAGGGAAATTTAGTGCTGATACGCCAAGTAGTACAGTTAGACAGTGTTGCGCTCAATAAAATTATTTTAGTCAAATCAGTTTTCATTCTTTTAATTATTCATCTTAACTTAATAAACTTTTCCCAGTCATTTCTTGCGGCTTTTTTATTTTCATTATTTCCAAAATGGTTGGGGCAACATCGGCCAGTCTTCCCGCACGCAGCTTTCCTTTTGCGTTCACTGCCAGTAGCGAAACAGCATTAGTGGTGTGAGAAGTTTGATGTTCTCCTTCCATTTCTTCGCTGTTACCATGATCAGCGGTAATGAAAATAATGCCGGGAAATTGCTGTACTATTCTGCCGATCTGCTGGTCGATGGCCTGTACTGCTTTAATGGTAGCTTTCATATTTCCGGTATGCCCGACCATATCAGCGTTAGCAAAATTCAGCACGAAAAAATCATGTTCTTTTATATTTTGCAGCAGGGCATCAGTAATTTCTCGTACTTTCATTTTAGGATTTTCATCGTAAGTCTTGATGTTCTTAACACTTTGGATATGGATCCGTTTCTCGTGCGGAAAAACACATTCGCATAAGCCATTAAAAAAGTAAGTTACATGCGCCCATTTTTCCGTCTCAGCGATGCGCAGCTGGGAAATTCCTTTTTGCGAGATTATTTCTCCTAGCGTATTTTTTACAATAAGAGGTGGAAAAGCAACAGGAATTTTTACTAAAGAATCATATTGGGTTAAGGAAACAAATTTCAAGTCGATAATTTTTTTGCGTTGAAACTCTCTGAATTTTCCCCAGACGAAGGCGCGAGTTAATTCGCGCGCGCGATCAGACCGGAAATTAAAAAAAATAACGGAGTCATGTTCTTCGACCACGCATTTGTTAGTGAGAATAGTCGGCTTGACAAATTCATCAGTTTCTCCTCGAGCATAGGCATGTTTCAAAGCTTTTATGGGATCAGTAATTCCTTTTCTGCCGATGCAGTCGACTATGCATTCATACGCCTTGTGCTCGCGCTTCCAGCGATTATCACGATCCATGGCATAAAATCTTCCCATCATAGTGGCTATCTGACCTACACCGAGCTGTTTTATTTTCTGCTGCAATTGTTTGAGATATTTTTCTGCAGATTTTGGAGCAGTATCCCTACCGTCAAGAAATAAATGTAAATAAACTTCGGTAAGATGATGCTTTTTTGCTAATTCCAGGAGCGCAAACAAATGATTAAGATGTGAATGCACTCCGGCATCGCTGAGTAATCCCATTAAATGTAATTTGGTTTTATTTTTTTTAGAATGGTGAATGGCTTCCAGCAAGGCTCGATCTTGAAAAAAAGAACCATCTTTAATGGCTTTGTTAATACGCACCAAATCAGTATCAGTAATTCTTCCAGCGCCCAGAGTTAAATGACCGACTTCAGAGTTGCCGATGAAACCGGGAGGAAGACCTACTTCTTTTCCTGAAGCTTGGAGAAGAGTGTGTGGATATTGTTTCCATAGCTTATTCAGATGCGGAGTTTTTGCTGCGGCTATAGCATTTCCTCTTTTTTCTTTGCGAGATCCCCAGCCATCAAGGATGAGGAGGAGCACTTTTTGCATAAGCTTAGAATTATTTTTAGGTAGATAAAGGTTACTCCAATTTACCCCTTTAATTTTTCCATGCCAAAGGCAACACAGCGCATAGAAATAGAACCATATACTATTTTCTCATTGAAGAACTGTGCTTTTTCTTTTTCTGCAGCTCCCAATACATAGATTAAGGGTAAGTAGTGATCATTAGTTGGATGGGCTAAGATAGCATGAGGATGTTGGTTATAGTTAAGGAGTTGATCATAGTTACTATCCTGGATACTTTTCTTGACAAAATTATCAAAATCTATGGCCCAGGAATAAGGCTTAGAAGTGGGATGAAACATCATCAAATTGTGAACTAAATTTCCACTGCCGATGATTAAAACGCCTTGCGTGCGCAAAACTGAAAGTTCTTTTCCAATCCAAAATATTTTTTCTAACGGAAGTTGATAATCTAAACTGAGCTGGATGACGGGAATATCTGCTTTTGGATACATGTGCTTTAACACCGACCAAGTGCCATGATCTAAACCCCATTCGTGATCAAAAGAAACTGGTACTGTTTTTACACATTCTTTAATCTTTTTTGCAAACTTTGCAGATCCGGGAGCAGGATACTTTATTTGGTAGAGTTCCTGGGGAAAGCCATAAAAGTCATGAATAGTACGAGGATGTTCCATGCTGGTTTCAGCTGTACCTTCCTGCAGCCAATGGGCAGAAATACAGAGAATAGCTTTTGGTTTAGGAATTTGTGCCGCGAGCTTGCGCCAATTGCGAGTAAATTCATTGTCTTCAATCGCATTTTCCGGCGAACCATGACCGATAAAGAGGACCGGCATTTTTGGGGAAGGCATGGTACTAGGAAGTCCTGTTTATATTAATAGTTTACGCATGGAGAGTAAAGGATAATACCCTCACAAAATCTTTATAAATAACCCCCGTTTCAAGTTTAAAGTTACGCATAATACTTCAAATGGTGAAATAATAATGGCAAAACAAGTTGTTGAAACAATGGTTGAAGGCGGAAAGGCTACTGCTGCTCCTCCTCTAGGTCCTGCTCTAGGTCCAACTGGATTAAATATTGGTCAAGTAGTGATGGAAATTAACAAAAAAACTGCTGACCTGAAAGGCATGCAGGTACCAGTGAAAGTAATAGTTGACACTGATACAAAGACGTTTACAATTGAAATAGGAACCCCACCAGCTTCTGCTTTGATTAAAAAAGAAGCAGGCATTGAAAAAGGTGCTGGAAATCCTTTAACTGATAAGGTTGCTGATCTTAAAATTGAGCAAGTTATCAAGATTGCGAAAACCAAACAAGATTCTTTGTTAGGTGCTACCATGAAAGCAAAAGTACGGGAAATTGTCGGTACCTGTCAATCCATGGGAATTCTGGTAGAAGGTATGACCGTGCCAGAAGCTCTTAAGGCAATTGCGGACGGACAATTCGATAAAGAAATTGCTTCGGGTAAAACTGAACTTACAGAAGAAGAAAGACGTGAACAGGAAGCAGAAAAGAAACGCTTGCAGGAAGAGATCGAGAAGCGTCGCGCAGAATTCGAAGCGAAAGCGAAAGAGATCCTCAAACTGTTTGAAGCAGATCCTAAGAAGGCTAAGAAAGCCATGGTCGATGCAGGAATTCCGCAGCAGATCATCAAGGAAATTGCTCCAGTGGAAGAGAAGAAAGAAGCTGCTCCTGGCGCTAAGAAATAGATTTCTTT
>DATDUF010000105.1:0-13327 GCA_035290485.1 Candidatus Nanoarchaeia archaeon | reverse complement strand
AAAAAATTAGAAGCTACCGAAAAAATTTATAATGCCTTGAACAAGGCGAAAATAGACATACCTTTTCCTACGCAGACGGTCTATTTTAAGAAAAAGTAAAATATTTATTTATTATTTTCATATACGGAAAATTATTTAAACTATTGATTTGGAGATTAAAATATGCAATGGTGGATTTTTTCAGGACAAGAAATTTCTTTAGTGATAAAATTGCTAGGCTCCCTGCTAGCAGGAGTGTTAATCGGATTAGAACGGGAGTATCGCGGGAAATCAGCAGGAATTAGCACCTATTCCATGGTCATTGGCGGGGCCATGATTTTTACCGCGCTTTCCATTCATGCTGATCCCAATTCGCCGGCAAGAATTGCTGCACAGATTGTTTCCGGCGTTGGTTTCTTAGGGGCAGGCATGATTTTAGTAGGTCAAGGCGAGAAAGTAAAGAACTTGACTACGGCAGCAGGTTTGTGGTTTGCCGCAGCGATAGGAATGTCAATCGGTTTTGATTGGTATTTGTTGGCGGGCGTCGCGACGCTTTATTGTATTGTTGTTCCTCGTATACCACATGCCAAGCAAGCAGAAAATAAAGCTCCCACAGCAGAAATAATTAAATAATCACTTTGTTTCTTTTTGGTCATGGAATTATTAGGGATAGTGGGGATGTTGCTGCTAGGCGGCATTCTTTTGTTGATCATCAAAGCGATCATTGATTCAATCGAGATGGTCCTTTTGATTTTATTAGCTCTGGTAGTCTTAGTGTTTTTCTTTGGAGTTTCTATCTCTGATATAACTGCCTGGTTTTCTTCCCAAGAATGGTTAAAAACATTAACGCATAAAGTGCTGGAAGCATTACTGTTTTCTTTACGTGGCAATTGAAGTAAAACTTATATAGTAGCGTCTTACAAAATATAACATGACTTCATCTATCTGGACAGAAAAGTACCGGCCGGCAACTTTTGCTGATATCAAAGGCCAAAAGGAAATTGTGGAAAAGATCAAGGCTTTTGTAGAATCAAAGAATATGCCGCATTTGTTGTTTTCCGGTCCAGCAGGAGTAGGTAAGACCACTCTTTCGTTAGTCATTGCCAGGGCTTTATTTGGGGAGAATTGGCGTGAGAATACGTTGGAGTTAAATGCCTCTGATGAACGTGGTATTGATGTAGTGCGTGTAAAAGTAAAAGACTTTGCCAGGACTAAAGCGATCGGTGAAGTGCCATTTAAATTAATTTATCTAGATGAGAGCGACGCTTTGACCAGGGAAGCGCAGCAGGCCTTGCGTAGGACGATGGAAAATTATACTAAGACCTGTAGATTTATTTTGAGTTGTAATTATTCTTCCAAGATCATTGATCCCATTCAATCACGCTGTGCGGTATTTCGCTTTAAGCCCTTGAGTAGGGAAGAAATATTTACGGTAGTTGAGAAAATTGTGGCTGAAGAAGGATTGTCGATCAGCCCTGAAGCTAAAGAAGCGTTATATGAAGTATGCGACGGAGATGTCAGGCGATTAGAGAACATCATGCAGAGCTGTGCAGTAATGGGCAAAGGCATTACGCCGGAATTAATTTTCTCCATGGCTTCGGTAGCCAAACCAAAAGAAGTGAATGAAGTCTTGTCCTTAGCGGCGAAAGGAAATTTTCTGGAGTCACGAAAGAAATTATTATCCTTGATGTTAGATTATGGCTTATCCGGGTTAGATGTCATCCGACAGATCCAGAAAGAGATCTGGAATTTGAAGCTGGATGATAGAAAGAAAGTCGAATTAGTGGATAAGTGCGGGGAAGTGGAGTTTAGGATGGTGGAAGGCAGTGATGAGTATATTCAGTTAGAGAGTTTCTTGGCATTTGTGATGCTGGTGGGAAGTAGGTAGTATAATCTCTATTTTTACTAGGAAATCTATTTAAAGTAATATTCTTAATGAAATAATATGAATAAAATATCTTTAGGATTAATTGGCCTTTTAGCTTGTTCTGATGCTGATTTAGAGGGAAATTACAATAATATACCAAATGAAGATAACAACAAGCTATTTTTAGATGATCTAAGCCAGAATTCTGGAGATTACTGTGCTTCTTATACGCTAAGTGCTCAGGCAGTTAAAAAGCCTACTGATATTATATTTGTGATAGACAATTCAGCGTCTATGGGTGATGAGATAGCTGGAGTTGTCAGTAACATCAATATCAATTTTTCTCAAATTATAAACAAAAGTGGATTAGATTATAGAGTGATAATGTTGACCTATCATGGTCAAGGGGGCTTAGATGTTTGTGTAGAGGCTCCATTAAGCACTATCCCCGCCGGTGGATGTAAAACAATTGGATCCAATCCGCCAGGGATCAATCCAGGTAAATTTTACCATTATTCTACTGATGTTGGGAGCTTGAATTCTTTATGTTTAATCTTAAGTTCTTTAGTTGGAGATAAAAAAGATGATTTTAATTTAGCTCCAAACGGATTTATAGATTGGCTTAGGCCGGAAGCTGAAAAGATTTTCGTAGAAGTTACAGACGATAATCCTGCGTGTTCGTGGAAGGATTTTCATATTGAAAATTCTGAGCATACTTCCGATTTAGGAAAAGTTAAATCTGATACTCTTAAGTTCGACCAAACCTTGTTGGCCTTGGCCCCGGAACAATTTGGGACAGCTCAGGAAAGAAAATACAAATTTTATAGTATTATCGGTACTCAGGCCAAAAATTTACTTCTTGATCCTGATACAGGATATTCTATCTATCCTAATTCCAGCGCCTATGATTCGTTTAATGTACAAGATCCGGTAGTAGAAGAGATCTGTTTTACAGGCATGGGATCGGGATTGCCATATCAATATTTAAGCGTTCTTACCAATTCATTACGATTTCCCATCTGTTATCCAAAAGGATTCAGTTCAATATTTCAGGACCTTGCTTCTGGAATTGTAAGCAATGGAGTAGACTTATGTCATTTACAGATTCCAAAGTCAGACACAGCTATGATAGATCCTATAACAACAGTGATAGATTATTATTCCTCTGGCCAGTTTAAAAAACAATTTACAGCCCTGCTGCCTGATGAGATCTGCGCTTCAACAAAAAATAAATTTCAATTAGATGAACAGCTTGGAACCATAAGCCTTTGCCAAGATTCTTGTAAACAAGTTAAGGTTGATCCTTCAGCTAAACTAATTATTGGTGCAGCTTGCATGGAAAAATTGAGATAATTGTGATGCTGGTGGAGTAGGTAATTAAAACTATATTTCTTATCTTCTAAATCTTTAAAAGATTCATTTTTAATTTTTGTAGTTATGAAATTAGTCTATGTCGAAAGCCCTTTCAAAGGTGAAAATTGGGAATTAACTGCCAGAAATGTCTATTATGCTCGGCTCTGCGTCAGAGATTGCTTAAAACGCGGTGAAGCGCCTTATGCATCTCATTTATTTTTTACCCAAGCTGGAATTCTGAATGATGCAATTCAAGCAGAAAGAGATCTAGGTATTGCCGCTGGCCAATCCATGGGTGACAAGTTTGATTTGCGAGTGGTGTATGAAGATTTCGGTATCAGCAAAGGCATGCAATATGGGATTGAACGAGCTTTGAAATTAGGCCAGCCGATTGAGCACCGAAAACTTTCTGTAGTTACAGATTTGGATAAAGCTTTACAGGAAATGGCAGCAGCCAAACCCCATTTAGATTTAGGTGGGTTATTATTTTAAGAGTAATTCTTTTAAAGAGACTTGATTATTTGATGGGATAGAGCTGGTTCTGGTGTTTTAAGATAGAAAATGGATCAAAAAGAATTAGAACGATTGGTAGCAATTTTAGGCAATGATAAGAATAATTATAGGGGCTCTCCTGTAACTCAAGCTGCTGAGGTTAGAAAAATCATACAAGAACAAAGGCCAGATTTGTATGAACATCTTGTTGCTGAAGAAAAAAGGAAAGAAGAAGAACCAAATAAAAATAATTCTCTTGTTGAAGTCCCATTGCTTGAAAACTCTATAGAACTTGAATCATATTTGCCTAAGTTAGATACTTCTTACAAATTCCCAAAGCAACTAGAGAATCAGCTTATAGTGAATCACCAAGAGCAAGTTTTTGTCTATGAAGGAAAAATAACTATTTCTTCTTTTAAGGCAGATGATCATCTTTGGGGAAATGCAGAACTTACAAAATACATTAGGGAAACGAACAATAAGAAAAAAGTCAAACTATTTCCTCCACGCGTAGAATTGATAAATGTCTGCGAAGACAAAAAATTATGGGATTTAAATTCTTATTCTATTGTCTTTTCAAAAACTTGGGAGAATTTTAGCGAAAGAGGATGTTTTAAAGAACTAATTAAAGGAGCAAAAAAGGAAAGAATGATCGTACCTGAATCCCTCTTAAGTACTGTCTTTAACCCCATTTATCAACAATTAAAAGAAATATATAATAAAATTAACTGCTCTGCTTAATTCTCAACTTCTCAGAGATTAACTCTCGATACTTGTAATCTAGAGTCAGTTTAAGTTGCTTGGTGGAAACATGTCCTGCAGCCAAAGGTTCTTTCAACTTACAGACGATTTCTGCCTGTCCGTCGTCTAATCTGGCTTCATTTAATTTGCCAGCCGATTTACATTCCCAGGCTGGATCATCAAGGCTGTAGGAAAGAATGTTTCTTACCCCGAAATCATCGCCAGGCTTAGTTACTTTAGCGGTAGTGGCGCCTGCATTAGCAATTAAGATTTTTAAGGCGACAATGCCTTTGCCAGCAGTATCTTCTTCCACTGCTTTTACAGTAATTGGCGCACCGGAAACGAAATAGGTTTTAGGCTGCTTGACTGTACAGACGCGTTGATCAGTAAGATCTTCTTTGAGGCACACTTCAGGAACTAGTACATACGTTTGATAATGATATTCTAAATTAGCGAACCATTCCCGTTCTACTAATCCGGCAACTTCTTTGGCATATTTAGCGTCGGAAGCGAAATTCATGGTTTCCTCGCCGCCTTGAGGAACAAGATCAGAAATGCCTTCCAGCGGTTGATTATTTTTTAATTCCCAATCTTTCAGCCCAGTAAATTCTGATTGTGATGGCCCTAGTAATTTTACTGAGATTTCATTGGGTTGGATTTTGTACTCTCCTTTATTTCGTAAGGTTAATTCTAAAGGAAAACTTTCTTCAGCAAAAATGCTGTAGATGCCGTTTTCTTCTACGCCAAAAGGTTCAAATTGAGCTAGAATTCCCTGCGTACCGCCCAGATATGCTCCTTTCACGGTCTGCTGCTGTTGATTCTGACAGGCAGTTAGAAATAATAAAGCTATAACCAGCGTAGGAATAATTAATTTTCTCATATCACAACCTCTTTTTGATAATATAAGTGCTTTAATGAAGAAGGATATTTAAATTTTACGAGAGCAGAGGTTAGAATCACTCTTTTAGCTTTATTTATTGCGGAGTCCTGATGATCCTGACTGATTTCTGGATAGATTGAGCGTAAGAATAATCTAAGTCAATCAATAAAGGTGTTTCAAAGGCAGATGCGCCAGGAATGTCAAAGGTACAGATGATTTTCCCTTGGCCGTTGCTTAAGCGTACGAAACCGTCTTGCGGTTTGCAGTTGACTTTGCCGCCGCCGGTCATTTCCACATTAAATTGGACTTTGTCCAGATCTTGATATCCTAAAGAAGATTGTCCGCAATTCTGCAAGCTGGCAAAAGGACTTAAGACTCTGCCCAGAGGAGTTCCCAGATTCTTGATATTGATTTCGAAAATTGCTCGGCTTCCAATCATATCGACGCCTACATAGGTTACTCCAACTGGTCCGCCCTGTCCGCCGCCCATAGGTACATCCATAGGCCTACAGGTTTTTTGCTGGGCGGAAACTTGGTAGAATAATGGATCAACACAGACGGAAGGATTAGCGATAGTATGGTAATGATAACAGGAAAGAAAATTCAGAGTAGGATTGTAATCAGGTACGCCGGCAGGAAGATTGATGCTGGATTGGAACTCCAAAATATTGCTGCCACCGAGGGTATTGTAAAGATTTTTGCCGTCTAAGACGCCGGCACCTTCAGCGCAAGACCTTGGTCCAAAAAAACTGCCAGAGATAATATTTCGATCAAATCCGGTTACTTGCACGAAACAGTCTTGTGCTTTCAGATCATGGCTTCCTTTGTTGTTAACTTCTACTAAAGCAATCAGGTCGCTTTGATCGTAAAGAATGAATGGCGGAGAATCTTGAACTAGCCTTAATTCCACTCCCTGCGTTCCGGTCTTGACTTGCTGTAAAGCAGCGGCAGTATCAAGAGGAGTTTCCCCGGCACTTGCTCGCGGTTTGCAAGAGATAAGGAATAAAGCTATGAAGAGAACTAATAACAGCTTTCCCACACTCTTTTTCATTAAAGAGAATTAAATAAAAAGATTATATAAGGTTTTTGGTGGACAAAACGGAGGTAAAATATTATAAATATGCCTCATTCCAGTAGTAAACATGGCTAAATACAAAATCGAGCATTTCAAGAAGGATTGCATTAGCTGCGGCGCTTGTGCGGTGATCAATCCGGATTTCTGGGAAATGGATGCCGAAGGGATGGCTGATCTGAAGGGCTCTAAGAAAGTTGATGATCATTACGAATTAGAAATTGAGGAAAAAGATAAAGACAGTAATCAAGAAGCAGCAGATGTCTGTCCGGTCAATATTATTCATGTTAAGAAGGTTGAAGAGAAGAAATAATTACATTACTGTTCTTTATAATTTTTATATGTTTTGTAATGAACTACAGCATTTATTGCAAACAAAGTTCCGACTAATGCATAAGCTATTGCTGCCTTCCCATTTCCTTCCACGTTAAGATGAATTGCAGAGTTTCCATACAACGCTAAGCTTCCAAATCCCCAGATAATTGCGTTATTTCTAACACGTTTTTGTGTCTTTTCTTCTAATTCTTTTACTTTATCTTCAATGGTCTTAGTCATGTTTTGATTCCTTTCTTGAGTTCATATATTCTCCAACAAAATAACCAGTAGGAATAGCAAAAATACAAGTCATCACCATAAAAAATCCGGCTTTTTTCCAATCATCAACATATAAAGCAAGGCCACCGTTGATCGCAGCGGCTGTTCCATAGATCAAAGTCCCACAGCCAGCTTCGCTTCTGGCTGCTTCAGTTTTTACTTTATCTTCAAGATTAGTCATAACCGAAAATTATGGCGGCAGTTTAAAAATATTCACTCTTTATTGTTTCAATTCTCTTCTTAACGCACTGTTATAATTTACTAAATGATGTTTAATACGATTTAGTATTTCCTGATGTTCTTTCATGATCTTCTGGATTTCTTGCGTGGCATAATGATGTTTCTTGGCGTGTTTATGTCTGCTTTTTTCATCAAGAGCAGCGGCATGTTTCTGGCCGTGATGCTGGACTTCTTTGCTGGCCTCATGCAGCTTCTTATTGAGCTTAGCTAATTCTTTAGAACACAGGTATAAGTACGCTGCTTCGCGGGTGATGCTCATGGTTGGAGGAGAATTTTGAGGTATATAATCTTTATTATCTCTGAAATCGTACATCTACCATTACCCCAGGGTGATCGCTGGGATATTTCTGCCAGTCTTCGTGATGGACATAGGTAGGTTCACAATAATATTTGTCACCTACAAAAATGTAGTCAATAGTTTCGTATTCAAAGAGATGCAGCTTGTGAAAGTTTTCCATAGTTTGATGAAGTCCTTCAGTTGTATCCTGAAATAATTCCTGGAATTGCGGGTATAACTTTGATCGCCGTTGGAAATTTAAATCTCCTGCTAAGATTATTAATTCACCTTTTTCTTTTCGTTTGCGAATATCCTTCAGCAACTGCTCCGTCTGTGCTTCGAGGTATTGATCGGTATCTTGGGTATAAGTACATACTTTATGGGTGTTGATGATAGTTATCTTTCCCAGTTTTGTATCTTCGATGATGGTTTCCAGAAATCCTTTGCCCAGCAATCGGTCCCAGCGTTGCTCGGTAAACCAGCTCCCTTGGCTTTGGTATGATTGAAAAGAAACGTCCAATGGTTTGGCTTTGGTAAGAGTTACTAAACCCCCTCTAGTAGAAGGCGGTCGAAGCCAATTCAGTTGATAGGAAACATGGTATCCAGCTATACTCTTGAGCATCTTCCTGCTTTTTGGGAAAAATGCTTCCTGAATGCAGAGGATGTCCGGTTGCGCTTCTTCAATAGCTTCTTTGATGAGGGGAAAACGTGTATCTCTATCACGGAGCGAAGCTCCATGGATATTCCAGGTCATGATGCGCATGATTAAAAATAGGACTGAAGGTATTTAAGATTTAGGAATTAGATATCATCACTTTTAGATTTATATTACCAAATCTTTAAAAATATACTTTTTTTTGAGATAGTATCTAAATTATGGGGGAACTTACTATGTCAGAAAAAATCTTAATACCAATTTTTGTCGAAGCAGAATCATTTGAAAAAATGGAAGTCAATGGTGTTGAAAAAGCATTACGGGATTGTTACAAAGTTAAAGCAGAACCAGTCTATATGCCGCAACTTGTAGATGCAAGAATAAAAGCGCCCAAAGAATCTTCACTCTGGGCTCAATGGTATACTACTCCAAGTGTCCGAGTTACTGGAAAAACAAAGCAAGGAAGTCCAGTAGTCGTATACACACACGTTCCAAATTATTTTTCTAAACCAAATAATATTGCCAAAGCAGTGAATGAAGGTTTGCGAAATGGGGCAGGAAAAATGCCTCAAAGAGAATTTTACAAGCTTCTCGATCAAGAAGATAAAGAGAATGTTTTTGTAGTTGATTATAACAAACTGAGAAGTGCTTCTTCTGGAGTTATTGATGTTGCGCAAGCATTAGGGCATCCGCAAACCATTCCATTCTTAGGCGGACAAGCACGAGCTGAGCAGTATCTTCAAAAGCATCAGCATGTGTACAATACTTCTAAAATAGGAGTTTGGCATTGCGATGATCTTACTGATGAACCTCGCGGGCGTGTGCTGTTCCTTGGCAACGATCATAACAACTATCTCAATGCCAATAGCAGTCTGAACTACGACGGCCGTTTTCTCGGGGTACGTCGTGGGGCGAACGGAGTGAGCATTGCGCCGAAGGCGCAGGCGCGCGAAAATCCGGATTTGGGTGCAGTTATGAAATCTGTTGAAAATGCATTAAAACCGCTGTACAGGTAAGTTTAAATATTTCTTTCTTTTCTTCTTTTTGTCTTGGCTGCTTCCTGAAAGGAAGTAAGAGGCCTGGGCTACACGCTCTCGTACTACGGCTTAAGGCGACTAGCTATAAAACCTTCAGATTGGACACGCTCTAATTTGATAAGACAGCTGCGACATATAACTTTCGAGTTATCGTGAAGCAGTGGAGATAGTAAATAAGTATCGAGGGCTACATTATTTGAGGCGGGCGTGTGCTGTTCCTTGGCAACAATCATAACAACAATCTCAATGCCAATAACAATCTAAACAACAACGGCCGTTTTCTCGGAATAACCCAGCTCTGCCAAGACTTTTTTCATCTTCTGGTTATTCTTGTTTTTATTATATTTTAGAATTTCTATGCAATCACTTCTTGACAATAATCATGCAGTGATCCATCTCGAATGGTTCCAGAACTTTGTAATCGATGACCGTGAATTCTTTTTCCAAGAGATTTCTGATCTCGATGAAAATATCTTTGTTCTTGCGCTTGATGTCAATGCTGCGCGCTTTTACTGCCAATAAGCCATAACCGCCTTTCTTGAGGAATAATTTACAGTTCTTGATGAAAATTTCCGCCTGATTCTTCTGAGCAATATCCTGATAGACAATATCTGCTGCAGGAACTCGCTCCAGATATTCTTCGGGATGGTTAGCGTTAGCCAGAAGAGGGATAATATTTTTTCGCTGCTCTGATAAGAAAACTAAATCGCGGATAACTCGCGGTGCGGGATCAACACCGAAAATGCGGCCTTCTTTATTGACTATGTCGGAGATGAAAGATGAAGTATATCCGTGCGAAACGCCAAGATAGAGAACTATGTCTCCTTTTCTGATGCCAGCATTGGTGCAGCCTTTCATGATCATGGCGGCTAACTTACTGCGAGTGGGATCAAATTCGCGATATTCGCCGTCTTTCTCTTTGAAAAGACGTTCATCAAAATGTTTTTTTCCGGGAAGAATACTTTTAGTGTACAACCTCCTGCCGTCGGAGTAGATTTCAAATATTTTGTGTGGTTTGATGCTGCTCATGGTTTTTCTTGGTGTAATTTACCTTCTAATTCTTTTTTGTAATCAGGGGCTTTGAATTCGCCTTTGAAATAATCTAATCGTGCGCATAGAGAAAGTTTGTCGGCCAGCATTCTGGCGGCTTTTCCTTTTTTATCTCGAGGAGCGTTTTGAATCAAAGGATGGTTGATGATAACTCCATATTTAGGTGATCTTGATCCAGTCTTAAGATGCCGGAACAATGCTTTTTCTGCTCCTAATAATTGGATGGTTGAAGCCGGCAATAAGGCCAGATGTTTCAATCCTTTTCCTAATTCGATCAATCTGGCAGCGATAGTAGCTCCGGCTAATTCCAACATATTCGGACAATATTTGGTCATGATTTTCTCGAGATAAAGTTCATGCTGTTTTCGTAAGGCATAAAGTGAAGTTATTCTTCCTGCCAATAATTTCATCTCTTCGAGATCTGATTCTGACAGATCTGCGCCAAAGCTTTCGGACTTACGTTCTTGTTCAAGCACTAACTCGACGTACTTCTCATGATTTTCTATCTCTTCAGAAAGTTCAGGGTAGTATAAACTGTACCATTCTCGCAAGCGTTTAGTCATGGTGTTGGAAATTTTGTCTAGTTCATTGATGTTAGCGATAGCCTGGATGATAAGATTATCTTCATTGACGGCATTCTTGAGACCTTCTTTGGTCAATTCTATGTTTTTCTGATAGAAGTCCTGATAGTATTTGGCGTCTTTGAATAATAATAAAGCTTGAAGAAGTTTTTCCTTCGGCAAAGGCTTAGCGTTGTGCTTCTGCTGTAATTTTGTTTCAGATTTTTCTTTATGCTTGTATTCTTCAATAGTTTTGAAAAGAATGGAGTCTACGATAGCAGTATTTTCATCGAGGATGAAAGTTCCTAAGATGTTGCTGAATATATAGTTCATAGTTTGCGATAAGAAGGATGTTTTTATATAAATATTGTTGCAGAAGATTTATTACGAGGGTATTTGAAAAAGTTCTTGGTAGACTTATGGTAAAGATAGTGAAGAAGAATTTTTTGCATGCCCAGCGAATAACGAAAGTATTATTAATAATTATATCCTGCATCTTTTATGCTTGATAAAGAAACGTTTGAAAAAACGATGAATTTGTACTTGAACTGTTTTTCTCTTGTTTCCTATGCTGCCTTTCCAGAGTTGAAGGATCAGATCAAGGCTAAGCGTACAGAAATTACTGCCCTTATCGCTAAAGAAAAGCAGATGTTGCAACAGAATCTTGATGAAGCCTTTTGTCGGAAAGGTCTTACTCTGGTGGAAAAATATTCTGGCAGCTTACCTCCTTTAACTGAAAAATTAAGCGAGAAAGACTTAAGTGCGTATCTTTCATTACTGAATAAAAAAAATCCTCAGTTTGTAAAACTGTGGGAGGAACTGGTTCCCTGGGCGGATTCTGAAGAATTTAAGAAGTTGTTGCAGCCAAAATAACTGTATTTATTTTTAGAGTGGTTTCCAAAATGTTGTTGCAGAAGATTTATTAATAGAATTAAGTGAAAAAGAATTGATGGTTTATACGACTGAAAGAAAAGATCAATTATTGTCTGAAGTTGTGGGAAGGTTGGATACTGATTTCAATATCAGACAGTGGAAAGTAGACCACCAACACAGTTCTCGCGTATATAGTATTCAATTAGATGAACTCACGGTAGAAGTCAGCCATTATGTTGCCCATAACATGTCCCAAAATTCCACCCTTAAAATTTCAAAGGATGGCAGTGATATAATGCAATATTGTGATAATGGTTCGATACTTAAACTTTATAGGGAGTTGGAAAGGCGTTATGAAGATATGATCAATAAACAATCAGAACAAGAAGTTTGTGCTCCGTTAGAAAAATTATTGAAGGTATTAGAAAGAAAAGAGTTGGAGTAAAATCCTTTTATTGATAATTCTTAATTTCCTCCCATTACCGATATATTTATAAATAACCCCTATACCACAAGGGGAACTTAGTCAAATAAGTGTAAATCACACTGCTCGGTAAAGCCGAATAAATGATTTACAACTACCAGCCTGAAAAGGTGACCATCATTCATCACTTGTGATCTGCGATGGGAGCCATGAATAGGCAATTACACTACAATGGGAAAACCTAAAGCACCAAGACATGGAAGTATTCAATTTTGGCCTAGACGAAGAGCTAAACACTCTGTAGCCAGGCTTAGATCATGGGCTCCTGAAAGCAAGGCTAAACCTTTAGGATTTATCGGCTATAAAGCTGGAATGACTCATCTTCAAGTTATCGACAATCATCCACGCTCCCTCAACAAGGGGGAAGAAGTCAGCGTGGCTTCAACCATTATCGACTGCCCACCTATGACAGTGGCAGGCGTGTGCTTCTATGGCCAGCATCTTACCGGTGTGCGAAAAGCAGGCTGTGTCTGGGCAGACAATCTATCTAAAGACTTGGGAAGAAGAATACAATTACCCAAGAAAAAAACAACCAAAACCTTCGACAATTTTACTCAATTCCAAGATCTTCGCCTTCTCGTTCATTCCAATCCAACTGCAGCTTCTATCGGGACAAAAAAACCAAAATTATTAGAAATTGCTCTCGGCGGAAGCAACCAAGAAAAATTAGCTTACGCAAAACAAGTTCTGGGAAAAGATATCAGTGTTGAAGAAGTATTTGAACCAGGCAATTCCTTGGATATTCACGGTATCACCAAAGCAAAAGGATTTCAGGGAACAGTTAAGCGCTTCGGCGTTCCTATCCGACAGCACAAAGCAGAAAAGACTAAGAGAGGTATTGGTACTCTAGGTCCGTGGCATCCTAATAGAGTTAGATACAGTGTTCCCCAGTCGGGTAAGATGGGTTTCCACTTGAGAACAGAATATAACAAACAGCTGCTTAAAGTCGGAAAAAGCGGCGCAGAAGTCACTCCTGCCGGCGGCATAACTAAGTACGGCCTAGTGAAAAATAACTATCTTTTCATCAGAGGTTCAGTATCCGGAGTCAAGAAAAGACCAGTTGTGATGACTAAATCAATCCGACCTGACCACTCTATGACCAAAGAAGCGCCACAAATAAAATATGTATCGGTGAAAGCATAATGAAATTATCAATCGTCAATAGCGGGAACA
>DATDUF010000104.1:0-2803 GCA_035290485.1 Candidatus Nanoarchaeia archaeon | reverse complement strand
GTATTTTACTTTACGTTCCAAGAATGTCATTAAAATTCGACAAAAAACCAAAGAACTGGAAGAAGAATTCTCTTCCGCTTTATTTCAATTAGGAAATCGTTTAGGCGATGGGCTGCCGGCAGAAATTGCTTTTGCCAAAGTTGCAGAAACCATGCGTAATACTGTTTCCGGAGAATTTTTTGCGGTAGCAGAAAAAAATATCACGAGTTTAGGAATGGGTTTGGAACAAGCTCTTTTTGATCCGCGTGTGGGCGCAGTGGTTAAATTTCCTTCCAATGTCATTGAAGCGTCTATGAAAGTCCTGATTGAAAGTATCCGCAAAGGACCACGAATTGCCGCGCAAGCCTTATTATCTATGTCCCGCTACATTAAAGAAATACATAGGGTAGAAGAACGTCTCCAGGATTTAATGGCAGACATTATCTCTTCTATGAAAGCGCAGATTAAATTTCTTACTCCGGCCATCGCCGGTATTGTTATTGGCATAACTTCCATGATTTCTACTATTTTAACTAAGTTAAGCGCCCAGCTCAGCGCTTTTTCTACCGGGCAGGATGGAGGAAGTGCGGTTGGAGGCTTTGGTAATTTGCTGACTATTTTTGGTGTAGGAATTCCTACCTTTCATTTCCAGATCATCGTCGGAATTTATGTAGTGCAGATCGGATACATTCTGACCGTGCTCAGCAACGGCATTGAAAATGGTGCAGATAAGTTAGGAGAACGTTACTCGTTAGGAAAAAATTTGATCAGCAGTACCGCCCTGTATTGCTTCATTGCCGCCGTAGTGATAATCTTGTTTAATTTCTTTGCCGGGACAATCTTGCAGAAAACTTTTACGTGATCTTATTAAGAACTACGCTATTTTAAGTCCGAAAACATTATAAATTGAGCCTTAAATTAGGTTTTTTAAGGGAGCGTAGCTTAACCTGGGAAAGCACTAGGCTGAAGACCTAGGCATCGTGGGAGGTTCATAAATTATCTTTATGGATCCACGAATTCAAATCCCACCGCTCCCACTTTTATATTTCTGGTATTTATCTAGATGTCTTTTGTTCCTAAATCCAATCAATTTCATCCATTTTATCAATTCTTTCCTTCCTGAAATTTGGATTCTGTATCCTTTATAAAGTACAAGATTCCCCTTGTAGATTACTTTTGTATTATCTACCATAACGGATAAGGATAATCCTTCATTTCTGAGCCATTTTCCAACGCTGGAAATAAGGGGTTTACTTTTTGACGCAATCTGAATTCTTGGATAATATCGATATTTCTTTTGGTTTCTATTCAGGAGGACAAGTGATCCATCTGTATCTACAAGTCCTCTAATGAAAAATTTCATATATTCATTATTGTTTAATATCCAGGAAGGCACCGTAATTTGTTCCTTCTTACCCCTCTTGAAGTCGACATAAAGCAGATAATTATTGAGGCCTTTTGACATTAATCTTAAATACATTGCATTTTGCTTTCTTTTCACATATATTTTTGACTTCAAATTAAACAGATGTTCAATCATAGGTGTTACATAACTCGTTAAATATTCATGGTCGAGCCTAGAATCCCCAGCAATTTCTAGTAATGAGAAAGACCCATAGTTATTCATATAACCATCCCCAGTTAAAATGCCTATAAGCTCAGCCAATTGATTACTATACTCTTTAGGAAGGGTAAGCTCAATATCTCTATCGTGCTTACTTACTTCTACTTCATTATTTTCCATTTTCAATTTACCTCAAGTTTCTACTTTTAAAACTTGAGGTTATTAAGAAAAGAGGTAAATTCAGCGAAACTCCTTAAATTTCTTCTCGATGTAAGTCGAAAGAATTTTATTGGAAGTTTTGCGTCGCCTCTTTTCACTTTAAATTTAAGTTGAGGGCTTGTTTATATAGCTTAGCCGAGGTTGACCAGTGCGGAAGTGGACACCGCTCCCACATTTTTATAAATCATAATTATTTTCTCAATAAGTTAAATTTAAATATCTAAAGATTTTCTCTATCCTTAGATGGTTCATAAAAAAAGAGGAGCAGCAAGAAACAATTCTCGCTTATTACCTCATCCTAATGTCTGGGTAGTTTTGAGTGTGGCTGTCTTGGTGATCGGCCTTTCAGTAATAACTGCCTTAGGACCTTCTTCTTCAGTTACTGGAAATACCATCCAAAACATTGGCCGAATGAACAAAGGAGATCCTCTCCACCTTTCCGTGCGGGACATTCCTGGCTTGGAAAAGGTTTTTACGAATGCAGAAGAAACAATATTATACGGCCAGATTAATGTTGATGTTGATGAATCCATACCATTTGATCGTCCTTATGTAAGCAAGTTTACAGTACGGTCGGAAAATAAATTTGGTCCTTTGCAATTTACATTTAAAGTTAAAGAGCAAGACTTGCTTGATCAGGGAATTTCCCGTTACGACTTGCGATTATATCATGGAGTTAAAGAATATTCTTTACAACTTCTGAAAATAGATCACGGATATCTCTATTATGTCGTTACCGTTCCCGGTATGGGTAGCTTTGTACTGGGCAGAGTTGAAGTGGAAGAAAAAGCAGTGGTTGCTGAAGAAGAAGCTGTGGCCGAAACTCCAGCTGCAGAAGAACAGCCTGCTGAAGTGTTGGAAGAAGCTGCAGAAGAACCCTTAATTGGAATGGCAGCAGAGTCTTCTGCTGAAGCACAACCTGGATTTTTTGCTAAAATTGCAATATTCTTTAGAAAAGTATTTTCTTAATTTTATAGTCTTATTCCTTGCTAAAATTTCCTTCTACTGCCTTAATACTCTCGAAAAGTATCTTCATTTCTG
>DATDUF010000103.1:0-7095 GCA_035290485.1 Candidatus Nanoarchaeia archaeon | reverse complement strand
AACACCTATTGAATGACAACAAAAATATTATTTCCTTTTCTGAATATCACAAACTTTGGTACTTATTTTCCCGGAAAGATAAACCAAAGAACTTCCCAATAACAAAATACCTAAAACTCCCAGTTCCATTCCTTTGAAAGGCAGCACACTCAAAAATCCGCTTAGGCCTAAAACTCCGGCTAAACCTAAAGCACAAGAAGAACAGGCTGGAGTAAGCACACTGGTAATGATTCCGGTCAAGCCGATTCCGGCACTATAGGTGATCTGCCGCCGTAATAAAAACAAGCTCAGCGAAAATACTAATCCAGAGAGTAATGAAATGATCACTAAAAAAGCAAACGAAACTCCCGACATGGTACTATGAGCACTAGCTACCAGGCTAAAAAAGAGTTTTAAGGAAAATTCAGAAAACAGCAACTTGTAATTACGAATCACCGCATTTACAGAGAAAACTAAAAAGCCGAATAACAGGCTAAATACAAAATACTTTTTTTCAGAGTACACTTCCTTGAAAGTTTCAGTAAGGGTAGTTATCTGTTTCATACTTATCAAAATGATAAAAGAAAAAGAAAATAAAAATGTATCTAATTCAATTCAGCATCAATCACTTGTTTAAAAACACTGAATGGTTGTGCGCCGCTGACCAGCTTTCCATTGATGATAAAGCCTGGTGTTCCTTGAATTCCTACTGCGCTTCCGTCATTCATGTCTTTTTGGATTTCTGCTGCTGTCGCTCCAGTATCAAGACAAGTGTTAAACTTGCTTGTATCTAAGCCTAGCTGTTGTGCAAACTGCTTGAATCCAGCTACGCCGCCAGCCACACCTTGTTCAAAGAGCAGGTTGTGCATTTCCCAATACTTTCCTTGATCTCCTGCACATTCAGCTGCTTCAGCTGCTTTCTGAGCATTCTGATGGAATGGCAACGGGTAATCTCGGTACACAAATCGTACTTTGCCGGTCTTGACATATTGTTCGTCAATGAGCTTTTCTGTTTCTGAATAGAATCGTGCGCAAAAAGGACATTCGTAATCGCTCCATTCAACGATGGTTACCGGCGCATCCTTATCTCCTTTGACTGCATCATCGTCTAACAACCCTTCCATATCGATGGGAGTTGGATTGGCAACTGCGCCACCAGTTGGCGGTACTCCAACCTGATTTCCATTTCCACCAAAACTTCCTTTAAATGCTACAATAGCTAGCACCACAATCAATCCTAAAGTTGTAATTTTCCAAAACAAATCACCGCTTTGTTTTTGTGGTTTCCCAGCATGATCAGCTTTATGAACTTCTTCCATAATTAAACCTCCAAAAATTTATTTTAATTATCAAAATAAGTATTTCTATATATTCTTTTGGGTGAAAACGTTATGGTCTAGAAGGTCTAAAAGTTAAAAATTTTCGAGAACAAACGTTCATAAGCGCTCTTTGAGAAAGATCTGTAAAGTTTTATCCTTGGGTTCCCGCCTGATCAATCCTTTCTTCTCTAACTCTTGTAAAACCTGGCTCACTTTAGCTTTGGACATATCTACCCGCAGTCGCAGCATATTCTGAGTAACTCCTTCTTCTTCACGAACGACGTTCAATACTTTCTTTTCAAAATCATTTAATCCTTTAGAAAGAATGGAATACTTTTCTTCTCCTAATTTTCGCTCGCTATCTTTCTCCAAGCGTTCTACGATCGCTTCATCTCCTTTGCTGAAAACTAAAAGATAGAAGGCTAAGGCAAATAAGAATCCAAATGCACCAAAAGCAAAATGTATTACTCCCAGTGAAGTTTCAATAGTCTGACAACCAGGTTTTTGAAAACACCCTAAAGCTTGGATTTCCTGATTTAAAGATCTGATGATGAGCATAAAGATGAGCAACAAAACTAATGTTACTACGGCAATGACTGCACCTACTTTTTTGTTATTCATTGAAGATATTATGATCTCGAATTATATTAATCTTATGCATGAAAATCACAAGAAAAAACCATTAAGGAATAATAATACATTAATCAATGCCGAAATTATGCAGTAAAAACAGTAATCCTTGACTTTGTACAGCTGCACCCAAAGCAGGAATAAGGAAACCAGCAAAGCTAATCCTGTTGCAAGTTTAATGACTAAAAATAAAAGTGAATTAGGAAGAAAGAACGCTGCAACTCCTGCAGCCAGCATGGAAACGTAAAACAATAACCCCATCACTTCATTTCTTACTAAAAAGATGCTTGCCCATTTACTTTCTGTTACTGTACTGCAATCATGATCTAATGGGCAGACTAAAGGCCCAGCGTTATGCCGATAATGTTTCCAAACTAAATAACCTGCATCAGCCGTGCCAGCAACAGCTAAAGTTATAAAAGACGCGATGAAAGCGGCATTCATTTTGTATTATGATGCAGCGCATACAAACTCAATGCTGCTAACATCAATCCTATGTCCCGAAAAATAATATCCAATGCAGCTAGATTGGCTACAATAATTGTAAGTAATGCCGCGGCAGAAAGACCGGCAGCATATTTCGTTTTCCATCCGGAAAGAAGCCATAATCCTAAAATTACATTAAGAGACGAATGAATCCCTAACAATAATGATTCTGGTAAAAAGTTTCTAACAAAATAAGGCATAAACCCAATCCAGGCTTCCGGCTGCAAGGTAGCAGCAATAGCTGCATAGAGAAAAGGAATTGCTAAACCTACTCGTAACATAAACGATGCTATTTTAACTGGATCTTTTAATTTCATCCTACTACAATTTTTCCTGTCATGCTAGCGCGTAAGTGATCATGATATCCCCATGATCCTTTCTCATTGAAAGTGAAAGAAAAAGATTCTCCTTGTTCTAATCCTTTACAGGCATCAAAAATAACTTCTCCACTTCCGCACTTCTTAATATCTGAACCAGGATAGGCAGTATGGGTGGGGTGCACCGCAGATGCTGGCCAATGTTTGCTAGAATCCTCATTGAAAAATGTTACCGTTGTTCCTACCTTGACAGTTAATGTCTTTGGTTCAAAACCAGCTGCAGTGATTCTTATAGTATTATCAGAACTTGGATTAGCTTTAACAATTTCTGCCGGCTCCGAATTTACGTTGGATTCTCCCGTCTTCGGAGCTGCTGCAGGAGAACAAGCAATAAGCAACGTCAATATCATTAAAAGCCCAACCACCAATAATCCTCTTTTCATAGTTAGAAGAAATAAATGTTGTTTATATAATTTATGTTCTACATATTCTCAATAATCACATTTCCAAACTCAGAACACTTCAATAACGTTGCGTTTTCCATCTGTCGTGCAAAATCATAGGTTACTTTTTTCTGCTGAATGGTCTTGGTCATGGCCTTCACAATTAGTTCAGCTGCTTCTTTCCAGCCTAATAATTCCAGCATCATCACTCCGGACAATATTACTGAACCCGGGTTGACTTTATCCTGTCCTGCATACTTTGGTGCAGTTCCATGCGTAGCTTCAAAGACCGCTAATCCTCGTTCATAGTTGATGTTTGCCCCGGGAGCAATACCTAAGCCGCCGACTTGCGCCGCACAGGCATCAGACAAATAATCGCCGTTCAGATTAGTTGTGGCCAACACATCATATTCTTCCGGCCGTAATAATAATTGCTGGAACATGGAATCAGCGATGCGATCATTAATTACAATTTTACTGGAAGGATTTTCTTCTCCTTCTTTCACCGTAAAATCAGCAAATTCTTCTTCTGCAACTTGATATCCCCATTCCTTGAATGCTCCTTCTGTGAACTTCATAATGTTTCCTTTATGCACTAAGGTAACTGACTTGCGTTCGTTCTGAATAGCATACTTGATTGCTGCGCGAACTAATCTCTTTGATCCCACAATACTGATCGGTTTAATTCCGATCCCAGAATCATGACGAACTTTTTTCTTCATCTCTGTTTCCAGAAATCCAATAATCCTCAGCGCTTCTTCACTGCCTTGTTTCCATTCAATTCCGGCATACACATCTTCCGTATTCTCCCGAAAAATAACCACATCTAATCTCTCTGGTTCTTTCATGGGATTAGGAACACCGGAAAAATATTGTACTGGCCGCACACAAGCAAACAAATCTAATTTCTGTCGCAACGTAACATTCAAACTTCGATGTCCTCCACCCACGGGAGTTTCTAAAGGGCCTTTCAGCACTACTCGCAAATCCATAATTTGCTGCAGCGCCTCTTCTGAAAGTAATTCTTTACCTGCTTTCAACGCCTTTTCTCCAGCCATAATTTCTTGCCACATAATTTTCTTTTTACCGCGATATGCTTTCTGGACTGCCGCATCAAGCACTTTGAGAGCAACCGGTGTGATATCCACACCCGTGCCGTCTCCAATGATGAAACCTATCTCTGGTTGATCTGGAACATGCCACATGCCGTGCGAGAAGCCTATTTTCATGGTTTGGCAGATTAAGAATTCGTTTATAAGTATTATTGTGATGATACGATAATTTTTAAATAGGTTCTTTTTTTGCTATGATATGCTTCATCAGAATAGGGCGCTTATGGATCGGGGAGGTTTACAGGAAAAGCTTCAAGGATTATTGACGCCGCAAATATACCTCGCCCTTAACATCTCTGATTTTTTGGATGAAAAGAAAGAAGTACAAACCAACGGTTTTTTCAAATCCATGCTGTGGCTTACTAATCTTTATGGTAAAGCAGTTGTGGTCTTTCATAATGTATACTATCATCGTCTCAGTCATGAAATTGCGCAATTAGAAGATAAAGGCGGGTCAACCTTAGATCTTCCCATAAAATCTCCCACTTACTTAAATCTACTAACTGAAAAAGAAGGAATTGTCGATGGTACTCGAGTGCAGAAGGCAGTGATTCTCTACAACCCGTCCTATGATCAGGGGATGTTAGTGAGTCTGGAAAAATTTAATTTTCAGGTTCCGGAACGGGTTAAGCCTGATTTCAGCTTGAGGGATTTGGTATCTAATTCTTGAATAGATTTCAACAACTAAAACTTTAAATATTCCTTTTTATCCTAAATTCGCATGTCTTTCCTTCACAAAGATCAGGTTCAAGATTTCTACTTAGATTACATCGAAAAATTACAAGTTATCAAGGAAAAATTGAATCGACCCTTAACCTATGCAGAGAAAATTATTTTCACTCATTTCGCTAAAGCAGGATTTGAAGTGCAGCGTGGAAAATCCAGCGTTGCTTTACAAGTTGATCGGGTGGCCATGCAAGATGCTACCGCCCAGATGGCTATTCTCCAATTCATACTCACGGGCAAAAAATCTGTGGTTGTTCCCACTACTGTGCATTGCGATCATCTCATCGCCGCTCGAGTAGGCGCAGCCCAAGATTTAGCAGAAGCAAATCTCCAAAATCAGGAAGTCTACCAATTTCTTAAGAGCGCAGCGAACAAATACGGTCTGGGTTTCTGGAAGCCCGGCTCAGGAATAATTCATCAAGTTATTTTAGAAAATTATGCCGTGCCGGGACAATTGATGATTGGAACTGATTCACACACTCCTAATGCCGGCGGCTTAGGCATGATTGCCATTGGCGCAGGAGGAGCAGAAGCCATGGATGCTATGGCCGGTCTGGCTTGGACAGTTACTATGCCCAAATTAATCGGCATACAATTGAAAGGAAAATTAAACGGTTGGACTTCTCCCAAAGATGTTATTTTGAAAGTTGCAGAAATCTTAACCGTAAAAGGTGGAACCGGATCTATCATAGAATATTTTGGTGAAGGTGCGCGCAGCATCAGTGCTACCGGAAAAGCTACTATTACTAACATGGGCGCAGAGGTCGGAGCGACAACTTCTCTTTTCGCCTATGATCAACACACTGCTGCTTATCTTCGTGCGACTAGACGTGATTTTGTGGCGGCCATTGCTGATTCTCTGAAAGAAGAATTACAAGCTGATCCTGAAGTTGAACAAAATCCAGCAGCATATTATGATCAAGTCATTGTCATTGATCTCGATCAACTAGAGCCGCAAGTAGTCGGTCCGCATACGCCGGATTTATCGCGTCCTCTTTCTGATTTGAAGAAAGATGTAGAAAAAAATGGCTGGCCGTTACAATTAAGCGCAGCGTTGATCGGCAGCTGCACTAACTCTTCCTATGAAGATATGTCTCGCGCTGCAGCCGTGGCCAGAAAAGCTGCTGCCCAAGGATTGAAAGCGAAAGTTCCTTTCATGATCACACCGGGCTCGCAGCAAATTTATGCTACTATGAAACGTGATGGTTTGCTGGAAGTATTTGAACAGATAGGTGGTATCGTCTTAGCCAATGCGTGCGGCCCCTGCATCGGACAATGGAATCGACAAGACGTTCCTAAGGGAACTAGAAATTCAATTATCACTTCTTTCAACAGAAATTTCAAAAGCAGGAACGATGCTAACCCCGAAACGCATTCCTTTATTGCCAGTCCGGAAGTTGTTACCGTGTTTGCTTTAGCGGGTCGATTAGATTTTAATCCCTTGCAGGATGATATTGATGGCATCAAGTTAGAGATAGCTGCTGTGGATCAATTGCCAAGCCAAGGATTTGTTTTCGATACTTCCGGCTATGAAGAACCAACCGGGCAAGGAGAAGTTATTGTTGACCCGCACAGTCAGCGATTAGCTTTATTGCAGCCCTTTGCGCCTTGGAAAGAAAAAGATTTTTCTGAATTGCTGGTGTTAGTAAAAGCAAAAGGCAAATGTACTACCGATCATATTTCTCCCGCCGGAAGATGGCTGGAGTTTCGCGGGCATTTAGATAAGATCAGCGATAACATGTTTTCTGGGGCAGTTAACGCGTTCAACGATAAAGTTGGCAAAGGACGAAATTTCTTTACCTTAGCTGAAGATAATTTTTCTGTGCTGGCCAGGGATTATGCTAGCAAGAAAAAAGGCTGGATTGCGGTAGGCGATACTAATTATGGTGAAGGCTCTTCCCGCGAGCATGCAGCCATGGAACCGCGCTATCTCGGTTGCCGGGCAGTATTAGCAAAAAGTTTTGCCAGAATTGCAGAAACAAACTTGAAGAAACAAGGAATATTACCGTTGTGCTTTACAGTTGAAAGTGATTACGATAAAATTCTCGAAGACGATCTTATTGATGTAGATAATGATGTAAAC
>DATDUF010000102.1:0-2877 GCA_035290485.1 Candidatus Nanoarchaeia archaeon | reverse complement strand
AGTCCCTACTAACCCAAGTGTACCCAGAAAAAAGATTCCTAGACCTGCTCTAAAATATTCACGTTTTTCTCCACTTAATTTGGTTCTTACTATTTCTTCGTTTTCTTTTTGATTCATGTTACATTACACGTCCAAGTTCAACGAGCTTAGCATGCTTTTCTATAAATTCTAGTCGTGGTTCAACTTCATCGCCCATAAGAATAGTGAAGGTCTGATCGGCAATGATCGCGTCTTCAACCGCTACCTGTTTCAGTTTGCGCACGGAAGGATCCATAGTAGTATCCCATAATTGTTCTTTGTTCATTTCTCCTAGACCTTTGTAGCGCTGGATTACAATGCCTTCGCCCATTTCTGCCGCCAGTTTAGTTTTTTCTGCATCGGAGTAAACGTATTCAACTCGCTTTCCTTTCTGCAGCCTGTATAAAGGCGGCATAGCGATGTAGACATGTCCTTTTTCAACTAAGGGAGTCATGTGGCGGTAAAAGAAGGTAAGCAGCAAAGTCATAATATGTGATCCATCTACGTCAGCATCAGTCATGATAATAACTTTATCATAACGCAGCTTGGCCAGGTCAAATTCTTCTCCCACTCCAGTTCCGAGAGCAATGATCATAGCAATAATTTCTCTATTTTCCATGATTTTATGGAGTCTGGCTTTTTCCACGTTAAGGATTTTTCCTCGCAGCGGTAAGATGGCTTGAAATTCCCGGTCGCGGCCTTGCTTAGCGCTACCGCCGGCAGAATCTCCCTCAACAATAAAGATTTCACATTTAGCCGGCTCGCGGCTGCTGCAGTCAGCTAATTTTCCCGGTAATCCTGCGCCGTCTAATGCTCCTTTTCTTCTGGTTAATTCACGCGCATTACGGGCTGCCTCTCTGGCTCTGGCCGCATCAATACATTTTCCGATAATTGTTTTTACAGAAGTTGGATTTTCTTGGAAATAAGTATTCAGTTCGTCGTTGACGACTGAACTTACTACGCCGAAGACATCGCTGTTTCCTAATTTGGTTTTAGTCTGTCCTTCAAATAAAGGTTCAGGAACTTTGACCGAGATGACAGTAGTAAGTCCTTCTTTCATGTCGTCGCCGGTAAGCTTCATCTCTTTGCCGTTGAATATTTTCTTGGCAAAATTGTTGAGCACTCTGGTTAAGGCCGTCTTGAAACCTGAAAGATGAGTACCGCCTTCAATAGTGTTGATATTGTTAACGAAGGAAAAGACATTTTCTTGGTAGCTGGAATTATAACGCAAGGCTATTTCTACCACGATGTTATCTTTGCTTTTTTCAAAATAAATGACGGAATGAAGGGGCTGCTTGTTTTGGTCGACATATTCGACGAATTGCTTAATTCCGCCTTCATACTTGAAGAGATCGTGCTTGTCCTGCTCGCGTTCATCGACTAATTCTACTTCAATGCCTTTGTTAAGGAAAGCTAATTCTCGCAGGCGTTTAGCAAGGATGTCGTAATGAAAGACAGTTTCAGGAAAAATTTCAGCATCAGGTCGGAAGTGCACAATAGTGCCAGTTTCAGAGGTTTCTCCAGTAACCCTGACTTCGCCCAAGGGATTTCCTTGTGAGTATTGCTGATAGTGTACTTTTCCCTGCCGTTTAACCTGTACTTCTAGGGCTATTGATAAGGCGTTTACCACGCTTAATCCTACTCCATGCAGTCCTCCTGATACTTTATAGGAATCTTTGTCGAACTTACCTCCGGCATGCAGCTTGGTAAGAGCCACTTGAAGAGCAGTCATGTTATATTTAGGATGCAGATCAACGGGAATACCACGGCCATTATCAGAAACGGTGATAGAATTGTCTTGATGGATAATAACGATGATTTTAGTACAGTACCCGGCTAGGGCTTCGTCAATAGAGTTGTCCACAATCTCCCAGACTAAATGATGCAAGCCGCGTAAGCCGGTATCGCCAATGTACATTCCTGGGCGTTTACGCACTGCTTCCAGCCCTTCCAGTACCTGAATCTGGGCTGCTCCATACTCCTTTTTAGGGGTTGGAGGAGGGTTTCCTGCGGCTTTATTTTGGTCTGGTTGTGGTTCCATTTTTGTAGATTAGCAAAATTGTCTTTATCGACGACAAATTATAGAAAATTAGTGCTTTTTTTACTTTATAAAAGTATCGGTGATTTAGTGGTTATTTAGAGAAACCATGTGTGCATTTCTGATTCTACACTTCATCTGCCCGCCACTGGCAATTCACTTCTATATCTCCGTACGAATCTTTTCTTAGAAATCCTTCCCAGGCGATCATCGCTCCTTGGTCGCCGGCTAAATCCATAGGCACTTGGTAGAACTTGGCACCGCGATCTTTGCACATCATATTTAACATTTCACAGAAGCGTTTGTTTGCGCCGACTCCGCCGACTAATAATAATTCTTTTTTACCGGAATGGGCTAACGCGCGCTCGGCTACTTCTGCGCACATGGCGAATGCAGTTTCCTGCAGGGAGAAGCAGAGATCTTCTTTGCTGGCTTGGGTGCGTTCAAATAACTGCTGAGCTTTGGTTAGTAATCCTGAAAAGGAAACATCCATTCCTTTGACAATATAGGGTAATTCAAGATATTTGCCTTTCTTAGCTAATTGTTCCATGCGCGGTCCGGCAGGAAATCCTAAGTCTAAGATGCGGCCGAATTTGTCGAGCATATTTCCCAAACCGATATCTAACGTTTCACCGAGAACATGGTATTTGCCTTCTCCTGCCTTCCATGATCCTTTCCCTTTTTTTTGTTCTTGAACAATAATCTGGGTATTTACGCCGGAAACATAGAGATAAACTGGATCTTTCAACTTGTTCCACAGTTTGCCGATGCTCAGATGTGCGCAACAATGATTTACGCCGACCATTTTCTTTTGATTCTCC
>DATDUF010000101.1:0-3553 GCA_035290485.1 Candidatus Nanoarchaeia archaeon | reverse complement strand
AGGTTAGCAGCCATAGGATTGCCCATATTACCAACACCTACAAAAAACAAATTAGGCTTGGATAAACTGCTCATGTACTATTTTTATCTCCAGATTTGTTAAACTCTAGGAAAAGACCATGATACTCGCCATTCGGTTGATAATTAAAGCCACGCTCCTTAAGAAGACCAAGTGCCTCTTGGAAAGCATAGGTACGGTAGTGAATGACTTGTGACATCATGACCTGGTTATCGTCTAATAGGTGGTAATGCTTAGTGAAACCATGGTCAGAGGGGAAGATTTTCTGTTTATAAGTCATGCCGTTCGATACCGGTCGTTCATAATCATGGTGTGGTCCCTGTACACCTAGTAGGAGTTTGCCGCCTGGGGTGATATGGCTAGCAAGCTGTTCGAGACCACGGCGGTTGTCCCCTTCTTCGCTTAAGTGGCTTACCATGAACGGCTCATTGTCGCCATCTATCACAAAATACCACACACCACCATACGAGAATGCGAGGTCGTATCGTTCGTCAAGTTGAAACGTGGTGACATCTTGCAGTGACAGCGAAATGTTTTGAAATTGCTGCAGGCGATCGCGTGCAATCGACAGCATAGCAGGCGTGTGATCAAGACCTTTGATTTTCGCAGACGGGTAACGCCGACCAAGCTCCTGGAGTATTAGTCCAGTACCACAACCAAGCTCAAGCATGCGGCTGAAACTTCTTTTTGAGATATCGTTGACAATTGCCTGATAATCATAATAACCTGAGGTCATTATCATATCATAATACGCTGACATGTTGGTGTAGTCGCTCTTTACTTTAAGCGGTACGTAGTCATCCTCTTGCAGATTATGTTTACCCATTAAGATTTTACCTCCAAACGACGGGAAAAAATGATATAATTTATGTTAAGCCCTTATGGGAAAATTAGGCATAAATCTTATTTTTAAATCTTGTGAAAGATGACCCTGTTTCTTAATCGGCAGATTTAATTATTATTTTATCTTGGGATGAACAATAAGGAGGGGATTCTTCATGATTTCTTTTTGTTATATAGCAGACGCAAGATATATCCGAATATGTTTAATGCGTCTGCTTATTAGATAATGCAAACCATTGTTCGATAATTATTTGCGTTATCTATATCTCCTTAGTACTTTTTTCAGAATCACACCTGCTTTAGAAAAAATTTCTGGCTCTCGGTTAAGAGCTACTCTGATGAATCTCTCTCCTTTTTTTGGATCTGACCAATAAAGATTGGTTCCTGGAATAACATAAATACCTGCATTTTCTAACCATGATTTAAGTTTTGTAGCGGTGATCCCTTCCAGCTCCAGCCATGCTGTACACGAAGTTTGCGTCTCCCGAGGTTTTAGGAAGCTTCCATCAATGGCTTCGTATAAGCTCTGGCGGTTCTTTTGAATTGTCGCCCAAACAGTAAACAAATCTTCTTTAATGTAAAGGTCAACAAACTTAGTCAGCAATTTTATAGTGAAAGGAGGGGTGAATAAAATAAAATCGGAATGAATATCGTAAATTGACTGATATAAATTGTTACTTACAGCTAAGATAGACAACTTTAGATTTTTGGTAGGGAAAACTTTCCCGGTGTTTTCAACTACAAGAAAATTTGCTTTAGATCTTGCAAGAAGCCCATAGTGATCAAAAATTGAATCCGGATCGGAAAAAATCCTGCATGATGCGTCAAGAATCAAAATTTTTTTCTTGGTTTTACAATAATTGGTCAATTTGATGAAATTTTCTCTTGATATTTCTAATCCAGTGGGATTGTTTGGTGAAACTAGGCAAATAGCGTCTGAGTTCAATCTCTCGATATTCTCCAAGAAGGAATCTTTGTCCAATAATTGGTCGGAGAGAGGCCTAAGCTTTACCTTATGACGCCTTAATATATTTACTAAGGTGTCTATACAGGGCTCGACCAAGGTTACACTTTTATTATGCAATCGGAGATAATTCGCAACGATTTCCAAGGATATCGAGGCTGAAGTACAAAATAAATATTGTACAGAATCGAACTGTACCGACTGCCGTGCCAACTTAAAGTAAGACTTGATAAAATCTCTTTCTAGTTGTTGACACTGTTCCCGCTCAGCTTCTTTAAAAATTTTAGATAAATCATTAATTATTGATTGCTCAGCTTTGGTTAACTTCCGATGCATATAACCATCAGTAAAGTTAAATTTCTTGGATAGTTTAGAATGCTCATATTGGGTTAAGTTTTCTACCACCATCAATCTTGAGAAGAATAAGCGACTTTTTAATGATTGCGCCCAATATAAATAGCCACTAAAGAGTAGTTATTACCCGGAAGCTTTATAAAGCGCTGGCTAGTTTAAGGAAAGAGCAAAGAGGAGGATATCGACATGATAAACTTAGAACAACACTTAGAAGAAATGGCGAATTCCGTGCGCGGAGTTAAGATCAAGCTGATTAAAAAACGATTTTGTGATCGTCCTGATCTAAGCAAAGCATATGTGGCCAGGATCGTTCAGGCAAAGCCAAGCATTAGTATAGAAGAAACTAGAGAATTGGGACTTTCCCAAATAGAATACGGTTGGTTGACTGGCTATAATAGGTAATGGTGTACTTTGGCAAAAAAAAATCTGGCATGGGTAATACATCGTTATGATTTGCGATCAGATGATGAGATTGCTGACCAATTAGAGTTGCGTCTTAAAAATTATCTTCTAAACCAGCATAGAAGAAGTATTCCCTCTGCTTCTTCTCGAGATGTAAAAGAGATTTTGGATCAGGCAGCTAAAATTGCTGGCGTAGAATTAGAGCCAGGACCTGCAGATGTTTCTGATCATTATAAGTTTGTTTTAGACAAAAAGAACCCGTACATTATTCAGCTTAAAGTTTTATATAGTGATTCTGGTGAAGTTACTTCTCGGGTTTGGGATATTTTTAGATCTCGTGATGGAAGATATAGGGCGGAATTGGTGGTGAAAGCCTCTCATGGCACAATTGGTTTTCTTAAAGGTTATTTTTCTAGAATCGACGTTAGAATTGCCGCCGATCATCCTGTTTCACGAGCTTCTTTTTCGCTTGAAACACCTCCATTATCTCCTGTAGAATTAGAGAGAGATCATGATATCATGACTGCGCTGGCAAAACAGAAAGGATTAACAGAAGATCTATGCGCTTATACTTATCCAACTGTTAATAATCTTCCTTTAGAGTTTCTCCAAGGAAGTTTTGAAGGCCCAGTTGAATCAGTTTTAGCTTTTAGAGATTATCTTAGGAATGGATTGTATCGGAAAAAAGGAGAAGATCTGCCAGAAGAAAACAGTTCCAGACGAGAAGCAATTGCTGTCCAAAAAGATTTGGAAGAAGAAGTTGGAACTACTCTCCAGAAAGATAGTCTGACCTTTAAACCATAGGTGAAGAGATGGATCTTACATCAATCATGATTCCTGCATGTGATGAAGAAAAATATATAGGTAAAACTATCAAATCATATCGAGCTTTTGAAGAGAGAGGTTATTGTAAGGAATTATTTGTCAACCAGATCTGGCCTTATGCCAAGGAAACTTTTTTGCCAGGTTCTA
>DATDUF010000100.1:0-20820 GCA_035290485.1 Candidatus Nanoarchaeia archaeon | reverse complement strand
GTCTTATACAACTGTTCCTTAGCAATATGCGGCGTCCAGACTTTCTGATAGCCTTTATCTTTATGCAAGGTCCATAAATAATTAATAATCTCTTCCCGAATCACCATCCCTTTCGGCGCTAATAACGGCAACCCCGGCCCTACCAGCTCAGAAGTTACAAACAAACCCATCTCCTTACCTAAGCGCAGATGCGATCTATGTTCAGCCTCTTCCTTCTTCTTCATAAACTCCTCTAACTTAGCCGAAGAATCAAAACCGACTACATACACGCGAGTTAACTGAGTATTATTAGCATTATTCTTCCAATACACTTTGGATTGATTCAGTATTTTCAGCGCTTTTACTTTACCCAATTCCACAAAAGGATCTTTATACAAAGGAACGACCTTCATCCCATTCAGAGCATAACCAACTGCGCTCTTGCCGATATCCTGCACCATGCTTTTCTGTAAAGCATTAGTAATTTGCTGCACGGGAATCTTCTCCAGGGGAAAATGCCCGGACAATTCCGAACAAGCCTGCGCTTCCACCGAAGGAGTTTCATCTAAACTTACCTCAGCACCAGCCAGATCCACATAAGCCTGATTGTGATAAAATCCTAAGCCCAGCACTTCTGCTTTAGGATGCAGATTCTTGACTGCTTTGCCTATAAGTAAGGCAGAAGTCAATAATACTTTTTGATCATTAGTTAATTTCTTCTCATCAAAGACAAACGGTTCGTCTTTGCCTTCTTTCTTCAGAGATAAAGTTTCTTCCGGACCAAACTGTCTACTCAGCTCGGACAACGGATGTCCTTTACAAGAAACATTGAAACTCTTATACCAACCAAAGGGTGCACGAAAAATAACAAATTTCTCCGCTTTCAACTTCTGTTCCGCCTGCTTGAGAAAATCCTCTGCTACTTTGGGATCAGATAAAGTAGAACTCAGATGTGCATACGGATACAAGACAATAGTTTTAGCATTGACCTGCTGAGCAATGTTCTTCACTTCCTGCAGATATTTCTGCATCACTGCCGCAACATTCTCTTCATCCTTTTTTTCAACTGCAGAGAAAACCACTAAACATTCTTCTACTCTAACCTTTTTACCTTTCTCCACTCCTTCCTCAGCTGCGGCAAAGGCTTTCTTTTTCGCTTCAAATTCAATAAAATCAGCATGGATGGTGAGTATTTTCATAGAAGCAAGGATATTTTCTTTTCTTTTTAAATATTGTTCTTGAGGAGAATAGGCGTGCGACCAGCCACTCCCGAATTCTAATTCTGAAAAATTTTACGTTTTTAGATTCTATAACTCAAAAATCCCTTACCCACTCCCGCACTGGACAACCTCGGCTAGAATATTTAAATGAGTTCTAAAACAAAAAGAAATATGCCCAGGTCGCATAACCTGGTTATTGCGAAGGTCTTAAATCCCTTGACCTGTACTCAAGGGAAAGTAAGACAACCTTTGTCTTGCAAGGACTTGTGGGTTCAAATCCCACCCTGGGCGCTTTAAACAATACAAACTTAATAAATATTTCGGAGAAATCCTTAATCCAATTTTTCCATCTTTTCTTTACCCATAAATAAATCGTTCTTGATGAACAAGGTAGAAAAGAAGCCGAAAGAATATTCTATCAAGAATCCAATCAAATACCTTGCTCCAGTAATCACCGGACTTACGCCAATCGCGCTAAAGACATAAATTCCAATCGCCTGCTTTACCCCGATTCCATTGACAGTAATAGGGATGGAGTTACTCAGTGTTTCCAGGCCGCTCACCAGGATCAGGGTAAACAAAGAAATGTGTGTTCCAAGGGACAAGAAAATCATCTTCGCAGAAAGAGCGCTGACCACAATCTGCACCAGCGTAAAAATCATGTTCAATAATGCCAGGCCTTTATTCTCACGTTCATAAGAAATGAGGGTTTTGCTGAATCCCGCAAAGTGATGCGCATACTTGCGTAAGATCCATTTCTTGATGAAGTTGCGGCAGCGGGTACTTAACATCATGGTAAAAAGTGCCAGCATCACAACGATGTAAATAGCTACAATGGTAATCTGCTGTCCTTCCATAAAGATGTACACTGCAATCAGCGCCAGAATCATGGAACAAGAAACAGAAATAAGTTTATCCGTTACTACCGCGGCCAGGCCTCGGCCTAAATTGATATCCTCTTCATGCAGATAATAAGACAGCGAAAATTCTCCAAAACGCCCGGGAAAGATCAGGGTCATGATCCTGCTGGCAAAAAAATACTGCAGGAATTTCCTGGGCTCGATTTCTCGCAAGGGAAAAAATAAAAGGTAGAGTTTAAACGCTCCAATCAAGGTAACCAGAGTAAAAAAAAAATAAGCTAAGATGAAATATCTCAAGTCAGCAGCCGTCAGCAGCAGCCAAACCTGTTTAATGCCAATAGTCCAAAATAGTATGACTAATAATAGCGGTCCTAAAACATATTTCAAAATTCTAGGCCAGGATTTTAAAATGAATTTCTTGATCATCTTTCACGTTTGGAAAAGAGTTACGGAGGAGTTTATAAATCTGCTTTCTCCACCAGCACTGCTTCAGTTCCTATATACAACAAGGCATAGGTTTTATCCCCGGTTAGTTTTGCTTCAATTTTCTTTCTGATGCGCCAATATTCTTTTGGATCAACAGAAAAGCGCAAGATCACTTGCCCGGCCTGATGTTTCTGCAAAGCTGCAATAATCTCATGTTCTTCCTGGGCGCACATCTCAATTACTTTAAACGCATTCTTGAAAAAAGGAGTTTTTATTTTTTTATCCGCAGTGAAGAAAACATTCTTTCCCTTCCCATACAACGCCGTTCCGGTCTTTTCCGATAATTCTGCCAGGAGATCAGCTTTGACAATGGCCGGATCAGCTTCGTAAAGATATTCTCCCGGCAATTCTGTTTCTTTCAAAGTCGCATTTTCGTCAGAACATAATCTTTCTTTTCCCGGTAGTACGATGGCGCTGCGCTCACACTTCTTTAGATCTCCAAAATACAGTGTCAAGCGGTTCAGTGCTCCATCAATGGACAAATACTCCCGTTCGCAATCAAAAGGAATCTCCGTAATTTGCGGAGGAAATTCAATCGCAATATTTTCTGTCAGCGCGCGATATTTTTTTAATAATTCCGGAATGCTTGGTTTGATGGTGGCAACATTTCTCTGCCGCTCTTCCGGGGAACGTTCCGGATCACAAAAAACCATCTCCACTCCTTTCAATTTGGAAATGACTTTTTCCGAAAGCGCATCACCGCTAATGAATTCAATATTTTTCCATCCTAGAATTAAAGCATTCTTTGCCGCCAGTTTTATTTTCTCCGGATCAATTTCTATCGCATAGACTTTCTTGCAGTTCTTAGCGAAAGCAAAACTCTGAAAACCAATCCCGCAGCCGATGTCAATGATAGTCTTACATTTCAATCTCTGCGCGCGATATTCTGCAGCCAGCTCATGGGTAGCCCAGCGAATGTCTTCATCCCGATAGTGCAGCTTGCCAGCTTTAGAATGCTTTTCCAGCGCCTTGGTGCTTTTAGCCATGAGAGAAAGATAATAATCGGGTTTTTAAGGATTTCCTTGGTAAAAGTTTGAATAAGTTTATATTTTTCCTCATTTTCTGTTCATGAGATGGAAAAAGAGAGGGTGAGTAAGGAATTTGTAGATAAGACAGTAGAATTTTTAAGTGAATTTCATGATCTTATTATAGATGAAAGCGGAGGTCTGAAAGGAGTCCGTGATATTGGCGGGTTGCATAATTCCGTATACAAAATTCTGATGTACAGAAAGAAGCACCAAGATGATCCTGTTTCCGTTGGTGCTTTTGTGTATGAAGAGCTTGCAAGAAGACATCACTTCAATGACGCAAATAAAAGAACAGCACATGCTTTTGCAAAATTTCAATTGTTCTTTATGGGAGCTCATCTGAAAGTGGAATATAAAGATGCAGTTCCTTTCATAATTGAAGTCGCAAAATATAAAAGTACAATAACTTTTAATCAAGTTAAAGAATGGATAAATTTACATTTGTCAGAACTTTCTCATGGTAACGTGGAAAAATATATAAAGGAAACTATCCTGGATATTAGTTATGGTCACAAAAAATAAAATGTCAAAAGAAGAGGAAAACGAACTGCGCTTAATGAAATTAGTAGCTCAGGCCATCCTCAAAGAAGATAAAAAATTATTCGAAGAACTGGCTAAGTATTGACATTTTATTTTCTTTTTAAACCCAACATTTAAATATCTAAATCTTAATTTCTCTGCCAATTAATTCGGAGGTTAAGAAAATTATGAAATTACAAACAAAATATGGAGATTCTCTTTATGTGGTTTTTCGGGTAAGTATAGGAGTATTATTTTTCTTATTCGGAGTACAGAAAATGCTTGGCTTATGGGGTATGCCTGCTGGACCGGCTGCCTTTGGAACCTTAGTCTGGTTTGCTGGCGTGGCTGAACTCTTGATTGGTGCAGGAATAGCTTTAGGTATCTTTACCAGACTTGCTTCCCTCTTTGGCATGATCGAGATGGCGGTAGCCTATGTCATGTTTCACGCGTTAGTAGCTGGATGGAATCCTATGGTTAACATGGGAACGCCTGCGCTATTATTCCTGTTGGCATTTTTGGTGACCTTCGCGTACGGCGCAGGAAAAGCCAGCCTGGAACGAAAAGTTCTGGGAAAAGAACATTTTTAATTTTTCTTTTATTTTTTATTTTATTTTCATTCTAATTCAAATAAGCCCCAAAAACTTCTTAAACCCATACTTCTTCTCTAAAGTATATGCCACGGAAGGAAACCATCATCGTATTCAGCGCCCATTCTGACGACTTTGTGATCGGAGCAGGCGGTACCATCGCCAACTACACCAAGGAAGGGAAAAAAGTCATCGCCCTGGTCATGTCTTATGGGGAAAAATCACATTTCTGGCTCAAGCACAAAATTGTCAAAAGCATGCGCGCCAAGGAAACCTTTGAAGCCAGTAAATTGCTGAAATGCAAGTCTATCTTCTTCGATCTCAAAGAAGGAAAATTTCTAGAAGGCGCGAAAGAACTCAATCTGAACGCCGAACTGCTCAAGATTATTGAAAAAGAGAAACCTACTAAAATTTTCACCCACAGCCATGAAGATCCGCATCCCGATCACCGCGCGGTGCATCAGATCACTACTGAAGTATTCGAGCAGCTGCAGCACAAGCCGGAAGTGTATATGTATTCTATCTGGAATCCAGTCTCCTTCAAGACTCAATATCCTTCACTCTACATCAACGTCAGCAAAACCTTTTCGGTCAAATTAAAAGCCCTCTGGAAATTTAAAAGCCAAAAAGTTCATGTTTCCTATCCCTTCATCTTACTGATGTACAAAGCAATCAAGGACGGCATCAAGATGCGCAGCCGCTTCGGGGAACACTTTTTCAGAATAAAATAAAAATGAACAACCAAAAACCAAAATTATTGCTAGTAGCCGACACCTACTATCCTAAAGTAGATGGAACTTTGAAATTCATGGAAGAGTTCATGAAACGGGCGCAGGATAATTTTGATATCTCTCTGTTAGTTCCGGATTATGGAATTCATAAAGGCAAGAAAGTGCATTACATCAAGATGTCTAAGATCTGGAAAGTCTCCGGTTATGCCAATCTCAAATTCTCTCCTTCCAATCTCAAAAAAATAAAAACTGCTATTCAGGAAGCAGACTTAGTCTTCGTACAAGGCCCAGCCATGATCAGCTACCTGAGCATCCATTACGCGCGTAAATTCAACAAAAAAATATTTTTTTACACACACACCCTTTCCTGGGAATTATTTGAAAAGTTTTTCCCCCGCCTGATCAAAAAACCATTCTCCTTGCTGGTTAAGAAAGTATCAATTGCTATCTACAATCGCTGTAATGAAATTCTCGTTCCTTATCATGAACTGAAAGAACAGCTCGAATTGGAAGGGGTGCGTACCGCCGTAACTACTGCCAGGCTGGGAGTAGATATAGACGTCTTCAATCCCGCTGCTGATAAAAGAGCCAGCAAAGAAAAAATTCACCTTAATCCGGACAAAAAAGTGATCGGCTATGTAGGCAGGATTTCTAAAGAAAAAAATACCGATCTCTTGCTGGAAGCATTTCACAAGATAGAAGATCAGGAAAATATTTTCCTGCTCATGGTCGGCGATGGCCCGGAAAAACAAACGCGAGAATTTAAAGAAATAAAAAATTGCAAAGTGACCGGTTTCGTCAACAACGTGCAGGATTATCTGAAAGCAGTTGATGTCTTTGTCATGCCCAGCTTAACCGAAACAACTTCCCTAGCTACCTTAGAAGCCATGTCCACCGGTATTCCGGTTATTGCCACCAGAGTGGGATTTATCAAGAATTACATCATCAAGAATCACAATGGTCTTTTCTTTCCCAGGAACAGCTCCAGCATGTTATCAGTCAAGATTGCTCAATTAGTAAAAGACCGGGAATTACGCGATCGCTTGGGACAAAACGCCCGCAAGACCGTAGCTTATGGATTTTCCTGGGAACGATCCATCAACAGAATTAAAAGAATTTTATTGAAACAATATTATCATTAGAGCCAGTATATTTTTCTGCAAATGGCATGCTTATCGTGCTCAAAATACACTACTACTCCAAAACTACAAACATATACCTATATGTACCATCAGCAAAATCTTTAAAAACAACACCGGAAAAATCAAGAGCATGGATAACTATGCCTTAGACGGCGACGAGAACAGCACCGAAAAGCTGATGGAAGAGCTGGAGTCATCTGAAGAAGGATTCTTGAAAGGATATTCAGATGAAGAAGAAGTTGGTGAATGTGCTGAATGCGGCTCCGCAGTAAATGAAGAAAATAGAGTGGAAAAAGAGGTTGATGGTGAAAAGATTGCCTTCTGCTCCAAATCGTGCGCAGAAGAATTTGAGGAAAATTTGTAAGCTTATTTGCTGTGCAATACTTTCTCGATTTTACCCAGCGTCCAGGTGTTAAGTAGATGCTTCTGTTCAATCCATCCTCGCCTCGCCATATTCACACCTAAAGAATAAAAGGGAAGATGAGTCACAGCATGAGCATCAGTGCTTAGCGCAAACTTGCAGCCCAGATCTACTCCGGACTTGACTAGTTCGCCCGGTAAATCCATTCTCTTTGGCGAGCCATTAATCTCTACAAAAACATTATGTTCTTTAGCAGTTTCAAATACTTTGTTCAGATTTAATGCTAATGCTTCTCGCTCTCCCAGAATTCTGTCCTGAGGATGTCCAAGAATATTAATAGGATAATTACGCAAAGCCTTGCAAACCCGACTGGTCATCTCCTGCTCTTTCATCTTGATAGCCATATGTACTGAAGCAATCACTACATCCAGTTCGCGCAGTTTCGCTGCTGACAAGGGTAAACTGCCGTCCTTCAAGATATCAATTTCCACTCCTGTAAAAATTTTAATTCCTACTTTTTTCTGAACTTTACTAATCTCCTGTAAATACTTACCCAATCTTTTCTGAGTCAAGGGATTAGTGATACCGACATGACCGAAATGATCATTAAAAGACATAAACTTTAAACCTAGCTCTTCTGCCTTCTGGGCCATCTCCAGATGCGAATTATGTCCATCACTCCAAGTGGTATGATTGTGAAACACTCCCTTGATATCTTTAGCAGTTATCAGCAGCGGAAGTTTTCCAGCTCGAGCCGCTTCAATCTCGCCGCGATTCTCGCGCAGTTCTGGTTCAATAAATCTCAAACCAAGCTTCTGGTAAATCTCTTCCTGTGTTCTTCCGGCAATCCATTTATTCTCTTTCAAGGTAGTCAGACCATACTCATTCAAAGTCCAGCCTTTTTTCAGCGCTAACTTGCGCAGTTCCACATTATGTTCTTTGCTGCCGATAAAATACAACAAGGCTGCACCAAATTCTTTCTCAGTTACGACCCGTAAATCTACTTGCAGGCCATTGCTTAAGCGAATAGAACTTTTGGTCTCACCCTTGGCTAATACTTCTTTCACCTCTTTCATAGAAGTAAATACATCCATCACTTTCTTTGGCTGAGATGATACTGCTAAGAAATCTAAATCACCGACCGTCTCCTTTCCCCGCCTAAACGAACCGGCAACTTCTACTTTCTTTACAAAATCATGCCTTTCAAGATTCTTCTTCACCATTTCTACCATAGGCAGGGCATGAATATACAAAAAACGTGAAGGCCTTTTTTTAAGCAGTTCAATCCCATGTGATAATGTTTCTTCCGTCTTCTCGCCAAATCCTTCTAAGTCTCTAACTTTGTGCTGTTTCAAGACTTTTTCTAAATCCTTAAGATCTTTCACTCCTAGTTTTTGGTAGAGAACCTTAATTTTTTTTGGACCTAAAGAAGGAATTTGATTTAACTGCTCCACATCAACTTTTACTTCTTTCTTCAACCGTTCATAATACTTCAGTTTGCCGGTTTCAATAATTTCCGCAATCTTCTCCGCAATGTTTCTTCCCACACCAGAAATTTCTTCTAACTCCCCGCGCTCATACACCGCTTCAATATTTTCTGACAGCGCTTCAATCGATTGCGCTGCTCTGCGATAGGCAATGGGCTTAAAGGCTACTTCCTGCAATTCCAGAATATCCGCAATATTGTTCAGGATCTTAACAATTAATTGGTTCTTCATCTCTTTCAGATTAAGAGGAAGAAATAATATTTATATCTTGCTGTTAACAACAATCTTTATTAACAACTCCCATTACCTGTTTTCTATGCCGCACATCCATGAAAAGATTGATTACACTGCTGAAGTCTTTATCGTCTATCAGGATAAGGTTCTTCTTCGGCAGCATGACAAATACAAGAAATGGCTCAGTGTTGGCGGTCATGTTGAATTGGATGAAGATCCCAATCAGGCTGCCGTAAGAGAAGTGATGGAAGAAGTCGGATTGGAAGTCAAGTTATATTCTCCTCCTCATTACCAAGCGCTTGAACAAGAGGGCTACAAAGAACTTATTCCTCCGGAATTCATGAACATTCACCGCATCAATGATATTCATCGACATACTACTTTGGTTTATTTTGCCACTTCAAACACAGACCAACTTATTCTTTCAGAAGATGAAAAAAGCGATGGCTGCAAATGGTTCACAAAAAAAGAATTAGATCACCCTGAATACGGAATTAGTGAGACTATCAAAATGTACGCTCGGGCTGCGTTAGAAAAATTAGCGAAACCATAAGTTTCCTTTCACTCCTACTAAAGATCCTTTATCATCCAATCTAGAATGGCCTAGAAGTTTTCCTTCATTACTAAAAGCAAGAAGCGTTAAGCAAGGGTATCCCTTCGGTTTTGGAAAAGCGATGTGTCTTCCTTCGCTGGATACACCAAAATAAGCAAATATTTCTTTTTCTAAGGCATTTCTATTATCAGGTTTCAGTAGTCTAAACGCCGGGATATGCAATCCCTCAAGAGATTCATAGCTGTTTCCAACCAGTTCAACAACGCCGTCCTGCAATCTACTTTTTAAAAGTGAATCCCATAAGCCTGGTCCGCCGCCGATAAAACGAACACTTCCATAAGGATGCCAGGCTATTGCGTCTCCTAAAGTAGGACAAAGATTTTTCCATTGCTGGCTAAGATCAGGATATGATGTAATCTGCCCTAATCGTTTCATAAAATCAAACATATACATGGGCCGGCGTTGACCTGAACGCAACTGTAATAACATTTCCTGAATATTTCCTGTATACAATTGATACGGAAGTTCTAGTTCTTTCGGAAGATGCAAGTCTAAGGAATTCATGTGTCTCGTAACCTCACTAAATCTCTATAGTTACTTCTTTATCAATTCTCTCTTCTAAATTTTCTCGGTTTACCGCTACAAAACGTGCCGGTCCGCCCATTTCCCTAAAACTATAAAATAAATTCCGCGCGCCGTGAACTTCCATCAAGCGACCCTGCGGCTGGTTTAGATCAAGATAATGTAAGGTATGAGAGTAGTGCATTCTCTCCCCGCCTAACTTCACTTGCCATAAATCAAAACAATTTTCCAGGTTCTCTTGACCGCCAGCCAAGGAAATCAGCCGGGGGATTTTTTTCAAAATAGTAAAACTATAATCACCATTCAAGACTTCTGTATTCAAATCCAGATCCCGCACAATAGCATATTCTCTGGGCAGATTAGACTCTTTTGTAAATCCGGAATAAGAGTACAACGGCACAATATTTCCGGCTAACAGAGCAGTTAGTTCTTCTCTCTCCAAAGGAAGCGCAAACTGTCCTTTCCCTGAAACGGTATGAGTTAACCCATGATCAGGGACCATATTGTCAACAATTTTTTCAATAATAGTTCCTGCAATTATCCTCTGCGGAGTCAATAATCCTTTTCCATGCACCACGATTGCTACTGCATTTCCTGCTTTGGTCTTGCCGATAATTTCTTCGGTCTGCACCGTCACCGGGACTTCAGCTAAAAAACCTTGAAAAGAAGAGAGACCAAGCGCCTCTAAAACTTCCGGCAAGGTCAGCACCTCACCATACTGTTGTGCTTCCTGCAACGCATCTTGCATCCAATAACTGTAAAAAGATTTTGCTATCCCTTGTTTTACTAGGTATTGGTCGTTTTCTCTTACCACCTGAAAAATAAAATGATTCTTAACTACCATTATGCTCACCAAAAACTAAGTACACCTATAAAAAGATTTATGGTTTAGGCTTCCACTTCTTCGAAACTCAAATTGATAACCCAATCCACCATTAATTTTAAAAACCAGCTTCTTATCCTACCTCCATGAACCTTGATTGGAATAAGCTCCAACATAAATGGCAGCAGCAGTGGGAAAAAGCGGAGTTAGGTAAGGCTATTGCTCAAAAAGATAAAGATAAGTTCTTCATGATTTTTGCCTATCCAGGCATTTCCGGTTTCTTACACGTCGGGCATATGCGCGGTTTCAGTTATACTGATGCCATCTGCCGTTACCAGCGCTTGAAAGGAAAAGAAGTTATTTTTCCCGTAGGAACACACGCTTCCGGCAACCAAGCCATTTCCTTCGCCAACAAAGTCAAAAATAAAGATGAGGATTGGATTAATTATCTACTCAATAACGGCTGTCCAAAAAATAAAATCAAAGAGCTTACCACTCCGGAAAAGATCATTGAATATTTCAATGGCGTGTATGTCAATGATTACTGGAAGAAATTCGGCTTTCTCTGCGACTGGGAAAGATTTACTTGTACTACTTTTCCTGACTATGAACGATTTATTCAATGGCAATTCAAAAAATTACAGCAAAAAGATCTGCTAGTGCAGAAACCTTATTTTGCTACTGCTTGTACCGTGCATGGCCCCGTGGCCGTAGATCCCTCTGAAACTGATATTTCTAAAGGTGGAAATGCAGAGAAAAACGAATATACTTTACTCAAGTTCAAGATCGACAATTTTTATCTCGTCGCCGCTACTCTACGGCCGGAAACTATTTTTGGACAAACTAATCTCTGGATCAATCCAGAAATCAAGTACCTCCATGTAGAAGTGGAAGGCCAGGATTGGATCATGAGCCGGGAAGCGGCTGAGAAATTGCAGTATCAAAAAGATGACGTTTTATTGAAAGAAGATCTTGACCTTAAGAAATTTCTTGGTAGAAAAGCCAAAGCTCCAGGAATTGAAAAAGAAATAATTATTTTGCCGGCAACTTTTGTCAATCCTAATGTGGGAACAGGAATTGTCACCAGCGTTCCCAGCGATGCACCGTACGATTATGTTGCTCTGAAAACTTTGCAAGAAAATTCCCAGCTCTGCAAAGCTTACCATCTTGATCCTCAGGAAGTAAAAAATATCAGTCTTATTCCCATCATCAAAACCAAAGGGTACGGAAATTTCCCAGCCAAAGAAATTGTCGATAAACTGAACATCAATTCTCTTGACGATCCAAAATTAGAAGACGCTTCCAAAGAGATCTACAAAGCCGGACATCATTCTGGAGTTATGGCCGAAAACTGCGGTAAATATGCCGGTAAAAAAGTGGAAGAGGCTAAAGAACTGATCAAGGCAGAATTGCTGGAATCAGGAAAAGGCGATCTCTTTCATGATCTGAGTGAAGAAGTGATCTGCCGCTGCGGCAATAAGGTAGTGATCAAACGCATCGACGATCAATGGTTCATCCGCTATTCTGACCCTGTGCTGACCGAACGAAGCAAAGAGCAGGTTAAGAACATGAACATTTATCCAAAAGAATACAAAGAAAACCTTCCCAGCATTCTGGATTGGTTCGGCGATCGTGCTTGTACTCGTCTAGGAAACTGGTTAGGAAGCAGATTTCCTTTTGATGAAAATTGGATTGTTGAGCCGATCAGCGATTCGACTCTGTATCCAGCCTATTATATTGTCTCTAAATTCATCAACAATGATACCATTAGCTTGCATGACCTAAGCGAAGAATTTTTTGATTATGTCTTCCTAGGAGTAGGAGAAGGCAAGAAAAAATGGAAGCAGATTCGAGAAGAATTCCAATACTTCTACCCGCTGGATCTAAATCTAGGCGGAAAAGAACACCAGACTGTGCACTTCCCGGTCTTTATCATGAACCATGTTGGAATCCTTCCTGCCGATAAATGGCCTAAAGGAATTATGGTCAACTGGTGGGTTACTGGCAAAGGCGGAAAGATTTCCAAAAGCAAAGGTGGCGCAGAGCCTATTCCTCACGCTATGGAAAAGTACGGTGTCGATGCTATGCGCTTGTATTATGCCCATATCGGATCTCCTCATGTCGATGTGGTCTGGACCGAAGAAGTGGTCTTGAATTACAAAAATGCTCTGGAACGGATTTATGTTTTAGCAGAAGAATTACGAAAATTGAACGGAAATAAAAAATCAATTGACCACTGGCTCTTATCAAGAATCAATGAGCATCTTAAGTCTTGCAATAAAGCCATGGAAAACTATGGCCTGCGGGAATTAGCTTCTCTCGTTTACTATATTATTTATGATGATCTGAAATGGTATTTACGCCGGGGCGGGGAAAATAAAAAAGTGATCAGTCAAGTCTTAGAGATCTGGACTAAATTAATGAATCCCATTACTCCGCATCTCAGCGAAGAACTTAATGACAGCAAAAATCTTGTTTCCAGCTCCTTATGGCCTAAAGTAGATGAAAAAAAAATCAGCAAAGAATCTGAGGCAGGAGAAGAGTTGATCAAAACCACGATAGAAGGGATGCGTAATGTCCTGAGTTTAGCAAAAATAGAAAAGCCCAAAAAATTCACTCTCTTTGTAGCGGAAGAATGGAGTTATGAATTGTTCAATCTCATTTCTAAAGAGATCAAAGTTACTCGCAATGTAGGAGAGATCATGAAACGAGTTCTGGCCGAAGAAAAAATGAAAGTCAAAGGCAAGGAAGTCAGCAAAATAGTGATGATGCTAGTCAAGGACACTAGTAAGATCCCTTCTTTAGTGATGTCCCAGAAAGAAGAAGTGGCGGCGGCAAAAGAAGCCAAAGATTTCTTAGAAAAAGAATTTGAATGCAAAGTTGAAATTATTCGCGCTGAAGATAGCCAGCATCCTAAGGCCCAGTCAGCCATGCCCGGAAAGCCAGGAATTCTGGTTGAGTAACCATGGTTCTTAAGATAATTACAAAAATAGGTAAGATCTTATGGTTAATCATAGGGGGTTTTATAGCGCTCTGGATAGGATATTTAGTTTACAAGTTGCATCTGGTTACTAATCCGGGATCATCGCTGCTCTTAATCTTTTTACTGATGTTCAGTCTGGTTATTGCGGTTATCTATATTGCTATTACCATAGCAGCTAAAATAATCAAGTTCAGCTTTAAAATAAAAAAAAAATGAAACGCACCCAACTGAGAAGCAAAGATATTAGCAAAGAAGTAGAACATTTCAAGATAGAAATTTCAAAAAAAGACCAAGTAGAATTAATTGAAGACCAATATAAAATCATTCTGATCAACAAAAAACCTTCCTTCTTTTATTTTGAAAATAAAATTGTTCCCACCCTTAAATTCTTGCAGGAGAATAATGTGCTCAAGAAGATTACGGTAGATATGGGAGCAGTTAAATTCGTAGTCAATGGCGCAGATATCATGCGCCCGGGCATGGTAGAGATTGAAACAGGAATTGCTAAAGATGAATTTGTTGGTGTAATCGACAAAAATAATAAGAAACCATTGGCAGTAGGCATCGCTCTGTTTGCTGGAAATGAAATGCAAAAAATGACTTCAGGAAAAGTGATCAAAAATATTCATTATGTAGGCGATGAATTGTGGCGGATGGAAGTATAAATCTAACAGAATTGTTTATAATATAGCTCTTTTTTTTCTCATAAATATGGTAACGTATTTAGTTGGTACATGTCATATTGATCCTAAGGGCCCCGTACGCTTAAAGAAATTTTTAAACTTTGTCAGACCAACTTCAATAGGCCATGAAAGTTCTGGGGAAAACGCCAAAAAAATATTTGAAGATAGAAGAAAGAAATTAGGAGCCTTTCTACAGATGAATAGCGTAGCGGATCCAGCTTTGAAATTTGCTATTATGCTGGGGTATATAGATAGTTATGAGCTTTGGACGCCCTATCAACACCAACAAGAAGATAATCCGACCACTATTATTTATCCGTTGGAGAATCACCAAATCTTAGAAAAAGCATCAGACTATCTACAGCAATCAGAAAATAATAATAAAGTTCTTTCCGATTGGGAAACACTTCTGCATGAAGGTTTAAGAACCAGGGATTTTAAAAAAGTTCAAAATAGCGTTGAACTGGCCTATTATGATTCACGGATAGTGGAAAATATCCAAAAAAATTTAGGGAGAACTGATTATCTTCTTGAAGATCGCGATGTTCTGATGGAACAAAAAATTAGAGAAATAGTAACAAAGGATGCCCAGGGCACAACTGTAGCAATTTGTGGGGTAGGTCATCTTTTCGGAGAATACCATAACTTATATGAAAGAGTTAGAGATCTCTCACCCTGTCGAATCCGCTTGCCAGAAGTAGATAAGTTTTAATACCGTGTTTCATTCTACCAGTTTATGATCACCCACAAAACCACACAGCAAACCATTTCCAATGAAGAAATAGTTTGTGATTCCTTTGCCTCGCAAGCTCGCGGCTTGATGTTCAGGTCGAAACAAAACTTGATCATGAAGTTCCCGCAAGAGAAAAAAATATCTTTACATATGTTCTTTGTCTTTTATCCGATAGATGTTTTGCTTCTAAATCAAAAAAAAGAAATTGTGGAAATAAAAAAAAACTTCAAGCCTTTTAGCTTCTGGAATTCTCAAGAGAAAGGAAAGTATGTCGTAGAATTAGCGTTTCCCGGAGAATATAAAGTTGGAGATAGAGTAGAGATTAAGGTTTAGTTCTTTCTAGACCGTTCCAACTTTTTGTAAGCGTTAAGCGCATTCAAGCATGCTTCTTCGCGGGTCGATCCGCTTCCGGGCTGGGAGATAAATATCAAATCCGATAGTTCTAATCTGTTGATATCGATTTTTTGTCCAGTTTCTTGTTCTATTTTTCCCAATGTTTTAATACTGCCGGCAGCAGCACAATAGTCTACATCATCTTCACTAAGAGAAAATTCTTTTATCCAATATCCTTCTTCTTGTGCAATTTGATAAATTCTTCGTAAATCATCACTTAAAGCATCTTTTTTGGCCATGTATATCACCTTTTGGAAATAAAAGAGTACTTTGAAAAAGAGGGATTTTGCTAATTTTCATTTGTTTATGAGCAAAATCTCGACCATTTCAAAGTCTCTAAGATAATTTTGAATGGTTTTTCAAAATTATCTAAAGATTAGGGGCACGCCCGCAGTCGAACCAGCTAAGCCTTGCTGGTGTATCCTTACAGCTTCTCGGATTTGCGCTCCCCTGAACATGAAGCTTGCAGGTTAAGGCTGCTTCCTTCCGGACCTGACCTGGTTCCCAGCAAGTCCATCCCAAAGGACAAACCGTCGTCAAAGACTATAAGGACCAACAAAACCAAACTAATCCTTCCTTGGGCTTCGGCTCCGTGTGAAGTCCATTCACGGTCACAACGCAGGACTAGCGCGCCAGCCTAGCTCTCCCTCAATATATAGATTATAAATAGCGTAATTTTATATAAAGATTTGGGTAGGATATTTTTATGGTGGTAAAGAGCATTGACTTCTTAGTCCTGCAAGAAGGCAAAGTTAGTCGGCTGGAGCTGGCGGGAGTTGATTTGGACGATCCTTCTAAGATATCATATTATCTTAATCCTGAGGCCCTAGATGAAAAATTGTGGACAGGAGTTGCTAAGCAGTACGATGTTCATTCTCTCTCAGAAAATTATCTGGAAACCATCAGAAGAGTGCAAAAATTATACCGAAAAATAAACCCTGGCTACAGCAAGAAAGAAGTTCTGGAACTGATTACCGAACATCCTTTTGTCTATGCTACTCCAAAAGCCTACCAATTAGTCAAACCAGTTTTCCCAAAAGAAAAAAATGATGATGCTGAAATACATCCTATCGCCCATATCTCTTGGGAACAGGACCTAAGGAGGGGAATTTTTATTTCCTTAGAAGATCATTTTAACCGAGATACCATCATAGGATCAAGTATCCATGAGCATGGGCATTATCTGCATTTCAGGCTTGCTGCAGAAAAATACAAGGCCTGTGATTCGACATTGAAAGAATTAATGGCTATTTTTGTACAGCGAAAATGCGACCATCATCGAGAGTATGCAGAAAAAACTTCTCATTTTAGGGCCCAGCAGCTCTTGCAGCAATTAGAACAAACCAAATACTACTCTTCCTTGAATAGCAAAGATCAATGGAATTTTCTGATAGATTTTAAGACTCATACTGAACTACAGGAAAAAATAGAAAGTCTCTCCAAAGCATCTGTGCCCGAGTTTGAGGTGGAATTGGAACTCCCCCACGAATAAGAGTAATATTTATCTTCTGACTTCCAAACATTTTTAAATGTGCCTTAAGGGCACGTTAAAAAGCGGAGCTTTTTTAAACCCATTTTAAGATTCTCCTCATATGACTGAATTAATCATCACCGAGAAGCCCAGTTCAGCAGAAAAGGTAGCTTTCGCTCTGGCTGACACTAAACCGGTCAAAAAGAAGAACAAGCAGAGCAGCTATTACGAGCTAAAGCATAATAACAAAAATATTATTGTCACTTCTGCCGTTGGTCATCTCTATGGATTAGTGGAAAAGAACAAGGAAGGCTGGAACTATCCGGTTTTCGAGGTAGTGTGGGAACCAACCTACAAAAATTCTCCTGATAATGCATATGTCAAAGATTATGTTGATACTATTTCCATGTTAGCAGCAAAAGCAGATGAGTTTACCATTGCTTGCGACTACGACATTGAAGGTGAAGTTATTGGATTGAACGTGATCCGCTTTGCCTGCAAAAAGAAAGACAGCAATCGCATGAAGTTTTCTACTTTAACCAAGGGCGATTTAATAGAAGCGTATGATAAAAAAAGCAAACACTTGGATTGGGGACAAGCTAACGCTGGCGAGACTCGACACAAACTTGATTGGTTCTACGGAATAAATCTTTCCCGAGCCTTAACCAGCTCCGTCAAAGCAGCCGGCTCATTCAAAGTCATGTCTATCGGAAGAGTACAAGGACCAGCGCTACACATGTTAGTAGAAAAAGAAAAAGAAATTCAAGCTTTCAAACCAGAACCTTTCTGGCGCCTTTCCTTCCAGGGAAAATACAAATCTTCTCCACTAGAAGCCTGGCATAAAGAAGATAAAATCTTTGACAAAGAAAAAGTAACTAAAATACTAGCGAAGATCAAGAATGAAAAAGAAGCGCTGATTCAAGATGTAAATAAATCTATCCGTAACCAATCACCACCTACCCCCTTCAACTTAACTGACCTGCAATCAGAGTCTTATGCCTTATTCAAAATCACACCGAAAGAAACCCTGGCCATTGCCCAGAGCTTATATTTAGCAGGAGTCACTTCCTATCCTAGAACTTCTTCCCAGCAACTTGATCCAAAATTAGGATTCAAAAAAATCCTTTCCGATCTAGCCAAACAATCACATTACCAGCCTTTAGTCCAGGAATTACTCAAAGAAAAAGAACTCAAACCGAACAATGGAACAAAAACTGATCCTGCGCATCCCGCGATTTATCCTACTGGACATGTTCCCGGAAATTTAAAGCCCCGAGATCAGCGAGTATATGATTTAATTGTCAAACGATTCATGGCTACCTTTGCTCAGCCCGCGGTCAGAGAAACGATGACGGTAACTTTTGACGTCAATGGAGAACCATTCATCACCAAAGGAACTAGAACCGTAGAAGAAAACTGGCATAAGTTCTACAAACCCTATCTCAAAATGGAAGACATCACTCTGCCAGAAATGAAGAAAGACGAAAAAGCGCAGATTTCTAAAATTGAAAAACATGACGAAGAAACTCAACCTCCAGCAAGATACAACCAATCCTCAATCATTAAAGAATTAGAAAAACGTAACCTCGGTACAAAAGCAACCCGAGCAGAAATCCTAGACACGCTCTTTAGACGCGGCTATGCCGAAGGAGTGAAGATTACTGTCACTCAGTTAGGCATGGAGACTGACAAAATTTTAGTAAAATATGCTCACACCATCATCGATGAAAAACTGACAGCTGATTTTGAAGAAGAAATGGAAAAAATCAGGGAAGAAAAGCAAAAACCTGAAGCAGTCCTGGAAAAAGCCAAGAAATTTCTGACTGCACTTCTGGCTGACTTCAAGAAGAAAGAAAAATTGATCGGGAAAGAAATCATTGTCTCAATCCGGGAAACTTCCGATGCCGCCAATTTCATGGGTGCTTGTCCAAAGTGTAAAGAAGGAAAATTAATGGTGCGCAGAGGAAAATTCGGCCGCTTTGTAGGCTGCGATAAATATCCTGAATGTAAAACTATTTTCAACATTCCTAAAGCAGGGCCAATTAAATTCACCGGTAATATGGACGAAAAAACCAAGATGCCTATCGTTGAAGTAGGTGCAGGCAGAACTCGTAGAGTAGTAACCTTAATGCAGCATGAAGACAGCAACAAGCCCCATCAAAAGAAATATACAGAAGAAGGCATGACTTGCCCAACTTGTAAAGAAGGAAAAATGGTTTTACGCAAGAGTTTCTACGGCGAATTCCTAGGCTGTAATAATTATCCTAAGTGCCAGACCATGATGAAGATTGTAGAAGGCAAAGTCGACGTCAAGAATCCAGTAGTAAAGAATGCTGCTAAACCTGAAGTCAAAGGAACTGGGAAACCAGAAGAAAAGAAAGTAGAAGCAAAGAGTGAAGAAAAAGTTAAGAAGGGAAAGAAGAAGTGAAAGTGCTGCCCGTTCTTGAAGAAAGAGTTGTAGATTTACCATCAACTATAAAAGGTCACCATCTTCCCCCATTAGTCAGTCCTCTTACAAGAGAAGAATGGAAAAAAATACTTCTGCATGATGGGTATATCGACAGTGAATCGGATAAATTACTGGATTTATATTATACTACCCTTCAAAATCTCAAAAATTCTCCTTCGCATATTTTAACTGTAATTTCTGGAGACCCTGATTTTATTTGCCAAGAATGTCCTAAACAAGTAATTTGTTATGATTATCAAAAATATCCTGAACTCAAGGATGAGATGCGAAGATTAGATAATATATTTTTGCAAAAAGTCGGTTTAACTGCAGGGGAAAGATATAGCGTGAGAGAGATTATTGAAAGAGTCAATCCAAATACATATGGTTGGCTTGAAGAAACGAAAGCAAAATTAATCTAAACACAAGTGGCGTAACACCTTACGTCTCGCCGCTGTCCAGTTTAACATTACGGTGAGAAGCCCAAGACGTACTGATTAAATTTCAGACTTAGCAACTTCATTAACCAACTTATCCCTATCTAACTGTTGAAAAAACTGAAATCGTTTCTGAGGAATTCGTTGTTCAGCATCACGCATGAATAAGTATAATTTTCCGATCAAATTGTTTAAATCAACTGATAATGTTGAAAACTCTTCCTGGTCAATATAACCTAAATCTTTTGAAAGATTTAATAAAACTTCAACCTCTTTTGCAGAACCATAGCTGTATGTTAAAAAATTCAAAAATTCCTTGGGACTTTTCCTGGAAGTAGATTCTGCAATATTAAGTGGGATCGAAACAATAGCGCGCCTCAATTGGAGACTCATGTTTTTAATTTCATATTCTGGAAATTTTTCAATAACTTTGTAAATCTTAAGAGTCAGATCATAACTTAAATGATATATCTGTAAATTCTTATAATTTCGTGCCACCATAAATCTGCCTGAAAACTAGTTACTAATAAAGAATTCTATTCTCGAGTGGGGGTGTTTACATTCCAAAATGCAGAACGTGAGCTTGTTCAGATAGACCGGTTATCTAAAAAAACAAATCACGGCAATAACTGCATAGCTCTCGCTATCCTTTCATATACCAATCAAGAATTAAAAAATAAAAAAAGAGCGAAAATTAATTCGCTCTAATTTTTGTGAAAATTTACCCTAAGTTTGCACTTAAAGTAAAATAATGAAAACCATATGTAGTTTAAGAAATACACACAAATTTATGGACGTTAGTAAGTGCATGCTGAACACCTCGCCGAAGCTTGGTGCGTACACATCACTTCTATCAAACGGCTGTTATTGCCGTGTCCTAAGGTGTCTATTTTCAAGGTGTGCTTCGTGCTTAGATGCATTCAGCACTTATCACGTGCGGCGTAGCTGCCCGGCGTACCTTGTCAGATAACCGGTCTACCAGAGGCCGCGAGCCTCCGTTCCTCTCGTACTAAGAGACCCTTCCTTTCAGACACCCAACATTCCCAGTAGATATCAAACAAACTGCCTCACAGCGT
>DATDUF010000099.1:0-5447 GCA_035290485.1 Candidatus Nanoarchaeia archaeon | reverse complement strand
GATAAATCTTGCCATGAAACATAAATATTTTTATCCAGCTTATAATGTTTATGGAATATCCTTTTCGTCCACAATCTTTATAAAAGAGTGAGTACGATAGATTATTATGGTATTTTTAGATCCCGTATTAAACCCGGTATTAGGGCCTTTTCTAAATTGGAATCCAGCTTTATTGATTCTTTTTGTATCTCTGATTATTTCTGTGATCATTACCGTTGTCTATAAGTTTGCGACTAATCAAAAGGAAATGAAGCGGCTGAAGGAACAGCAGAAGGAATTCCAGAAGAGCATGAAGGAGCTTCGTCACAATCCGGAAGAGATGATGAAGATCCAGAAGGAAGCCATGAAATCCAACATGGATTACATGAAGCATTCCCTGAAATCGACCTTGATTACCATGCTGCCAATCATCCTTATTTTCTCTTGGATGGCTGGGCATCTATCATTCGAGCCAATTTATCCGGGTGAACAGTATAGCATGACGGCTACCTTTGCGAAAGGCGTGACCGGAAATGCGCAACTTATTCCTGACAAGGGAACAGAATTATCTTCTGAAGCCACACAGCCGATAATCAATCGAGAAGTCACCTGGAGAATGAAAAGTACGGAAGGATCACATTTACTGACGGTAAAATCTGGCGAGACAGAACAGCAGAAGAAAGTGCTGATCACCAAAGAATTGGCTTACGAGCCGCAAATTTCCCAGTTTAGCAATTCAGATATCGAGAAAGTGACGGTTAATTATAACAAATTGAAACCATTGGGCGGCTTTCATATTTTATCGTGGTATCCCGGCTGGCTGGCAATTTATTTTATCAGTTCGATTGCTTTTAGTTTAGGTTTACGGAAGTTGTTAAAGGTTTATTGAGAAATCTTTATAAAGTACCCTCATTCCAATTAAATATCCCACAGGGATGTATCTGGAGGCAACTCGGATTGAAGTTAAGTTCTTCTTTCTATGTTGACTCTATAACAAATAGCGAGGTCAAAAACAATGCCACGAGGAATGTTCAAATCAGGACGATTACGAAAAATATCAGTGAGAACGCCCGGCTCTCGAGTCGTCGTTCATTACCGCGAGCGCAAGCCGTCAAAGACGATATGCGGCTCATGTAAAAAGCAATTAGCGGGAGTACCGAAAGATATTCCTTCCGTTGTGAGGAATATGCCGAAGTCTGCTAAGAGGCCAGAACGACCTTATGGTGGAATGTTCTGCTCTGCCTGTACCAGATTGTTATTGAAACAACAAGCACGGGGTGCATCACAATGAGTATCTTCGAAGTAGGACGATTATGTGTTAAGATTGCCGGCAGAGATGCAGGAAGAACATGCGTAGTAGTTGAAGCGGTCGGTAACGGCTATGTTATTGTTGACGGTGATGTACGACGCAAGAAAGTCAATATCAAGCATCTTGAACCTATGGATAAGACCGTTAGTGTAAAATCAAAAGCCAGTTCCGCAGATGTAAAAAAAGCATTTGAGAAAGAAGGCTTGTCAGTTTGGGAAACTAAAGCTAAGAAAGCGGCTGAACGACCTAGGAAGCATAAGGCTAAGAAGGAAGCTCCGGTTGAGGAGAAAAAAGCTAAACCGAAAAAGGTCAAGAAAGAAGCTGTAGAAGCGCCGCTTGAGGCGTAATTTTTTTTATTTATCTTCTTTTATTTCTGAATATATAATTATTTTACTTCTTCCAAGCCAGTTCAAATAATATTCCTAGATTTAATTCAAAACAAACGATAGGCATGGTCAGCTGCCAGTTGGCAATCACTTGCGGATGCAGTTCGCCGATGACTCCCATTTTTTTGCCATGGATAGTAATGTCTCCAGATCTTCCGGGAATGAAAGGTGGATGATCGCTTTCTTTGACGGCGCATTCTAGTCCCAGAGCATGAATCAATGCTTCTAACACTTGCCTGATCTCCGTGAAATCAGTCTTATCATGGCATAACATGACATTGAGATGTTCCGGCTCTAAGACGCCGGTTTCGGTATCCCAAGGAACGAAGATTCTGCCAATTTCGAAAATATTCTGCGGATATTCATGATGCTGATTTTCTGCTAACGTTTTCATCAAACTAGGCATGATGGCATTACGCAGATGGTTGTGATCTCCGATAGCATTCTTGAGCGGAATTGGTTCAATAGTGAGATTCATTTTAGTACTAAGATCTTCTTTGGTTGTCAAATGGAAATTTTTAACTTCCAGCAACTGCATTCCTACTAACAATTCGCGTACTTTTTTAGCAAACTTTTCAAAGGCATCTTCTTCACCGATAGTCGCTACATTAGGAATCTCTTCCTGAAAATTTTCATAACCATAAGCAATGGCAATATCTTCCACGAAATCAACTTGATGCAGGATGTCTGCGCGATACGCTGGCACTAGCACTTGTCCTTGTTCGAAACCATAGCCCATTTTCTCTAATAATTTACCAGCATCTTTTTCTGATAGGCTTAGACCTAATCGCTTGTTAACATATAGTAAATCTAATTTCATTTTTGTCGGAGTAAGCTGTGGGGTGGTTTTAATTCCATCAGGATATTCTAATCTAATAGAATAGATCTCCCCTCCTACGTCAGCTAACGCAGTTACAATCATATTCAGGCAAGTACTTAACACGTCAAAATCAAATCCGGAACATTCAATGAAGACATCTTTGGTATCTTCTGTAACTCGGCCAGTCTTATCGGAATTAATGACGGGGGGCATGCTGAGAATTTCTCCTTTAGCATCAATGAAGATAGGGTATTTTGCTAATCCTTGCAGTAAATGGGCATATTCTTTTCCGGCTTTGTGCTCTTCTAAAATTTCTGCTGCGGTCATCTCTCGATGTGCTTCTAAAGGTTTGAATTTTATCTTTGCTGGAGTTTCAGCTTTGTAGGTGATAGGAAAGGTAATTTTTTCCATGGGGTAAATACCGATAGCACATTTCTTTCTGTTTCTGCCGTAAGTAACATGTAATTTTTCTTGGATTTGAATTATTTGCTGTAGTCTTTCTTCATCAAAATGCAATCCTTTAACGATGGCACAAGCTGTGTAGGGGCGGATTCCTTTTACTGATGCATCAACAATCACTTTATTATTGCTTTCTTTGATTACGTATTTTCGCAGTCCTGTTTTTACGTTGATAAATGAGCTGAAGGCTCGGGCAAATCCCGGTTCAGAGAGCATGTCTGGTCGATTAGGGAATACTTCGACATAAATCTCATTATCTTTGATATCTTCCAGATCTGTTCCCAGCATGCTGATGCGGTCTTTGAGCTCTTCGAGAGGCAATTCTTTTCCCACTAACTGTTCAAAGACTTTTTTGTTTAAGGTTATGGATGGCATTTTTATCTATTTCAACCACAGCTTCATTTCTCTGATCTGTTTCAGGTCGTTTTTGTTGATATCGCGAATGTCCGTGATATTCCAGTATTCGGAAATAATTCTTCCCATGCCCTGTCCCCAAGCTAAAACCGGGCAATCAAACCCTAACAAGGGCTTGACTACTTCGGGGCGGAAGATTCCTGCGCCGCCTAATTCTACCCATTGCTTTCTAATGGGATGGAAAACGTCGACTTCCAAACTAGGCTCAGTATATGGAAAATGAGCAGGACGCATTCTGACTTTGGTAAATCCCATCTTTTTGTAAAACTGAGTTAAGTATCCTTTAAGGTGTTTGAGGTTGGCATGAGGATCGATTACAATTCCTTCTACTTGATAGAATTCAAATAAATGTTTCCAATCTAAGGCTTCATTGCGGAAAACTTTTCCCACGGCAAAGAATTTTGCAGGAAGATTTTCTTTCTTGAGATTAGCAATAGTTTGGGCAGATAAAACTGTAGTATGCGTCCGCAGCAGGATTTGTTCAGCTTCTTCTTTTGAGAATGCATATCTCCAGCCTTTGCTGCCGGTATCTGCGCCATTTTGATGGACTTCTTTGATTTTTTTCCAGAGTTCAGGTAGTTTTGCTTTTCCGTGCAGATAGAAAGTGTCCTGCATTTCCCGGGCCGGATGATCTTGGGGTACGAATAAGGCATCTAAATCCCAGAAGGCAGACTGTACATAATTGCCAGTCATCTCGGTAAAACCGAGCTCTAGCCAAATGGATTTGATATATTCAAGGGCTTCATTTTCAAAATGTTTCTTTCCGGCATATTTCTGGGGAACATTGATCTCTACGTCATAAGCGCGGAATTTAGTCTGTTTCCAGCTGCCAGTTTTGAGCATGCCAGTAGTTAAGCGGTTAGCAACTTCTTCCGTTAGATCCATCTCGGCAACCTTTTTTCCTAGATCGCTTAAAGTCACGGTAGTCTCTTTGATTTCTTCTACTTTCAGAAATTCTTTTCTTTTTTTAAGATCTTCAAAGAGGGCTTTGTCGTTTCCAGCTAGTTTAGTTATTTCGAGGGGGAAATCTTTTTCTAAGAATAATTCTTCCGGAGATTTTTCTTTCTGTAATTTTTTTCCTTGCTCCGTAAGTTTGATTTGTAAATTCTCCCCTTTAGCAACTTCGATGGCATTCTTTTTTCGCAGCAAGCCAATACAGGCATTCACTTCTTCTCGGGAGAGTTTGGATTTTTTAGTTATAACGTTCAACCCTTTAAATTCGTCCGATAAAGAGTTAAGGAATGATTTTTCTGGCAAGCCTTCTTTGAGATAGAGAAGGCCGTTTTTATCTAAGGAAATTACTTTCTTGCTTGTAGAATTGATTTTCAGCAGTTCTTTGTTTTCCAGCCATTGCAAGGCGCGCATGACTTCGATTTCCTGCAATTTGCTCTTTTTGACAATCTGCTGAAAGTCTGTTTCCTCTTTCAATACTGGTAGAACTGTTCGTTCAAAAGGGTGCAGTTTGAGGATCAGTTTTTCGATGTCCATTGAGGGAATTAAAAGGGAGATTATTTATAAATTAATTGCTGATAGAAATTAAGAAGAAAAAAGATTTTAAAAAAATAAAAAATCCTACTTCATATTCCACATGGTATCAAACATGTTGTCCATGGCGGAAGCAAAATAAGGTGTTTTTACCCAAACTCCTATATCATAAGAAGGGTGAACGTCTTTGTCATCCAGCATCATGAAAACTAATTCTTTGCTGTCCACAGTCACGAAACGGGAATTGACTTTTTGGTTGTGCTTTACTTCAGCCAAACCTTTCAAGCTGTCAGCAGTAGTTTTATTTTCCTTAGTGATGGGAGCAGCAATTCTGATCTTGACGCCTTTCTTCTTAGCTTTTTCTAAACTAGCGCGAAGACCTTCTACTTTTCGCAAAAAGCCTTTTTCAGTAGTCATAATATTAATTGTCTTAGAAGCGTCTTTGATCAGAAGATCTAAATGATTATATAAATTATTTCTTCCACGCAAACAGCTGCTGATGTCAGCAGGATCAACTAAACTGATCCCATTATTGTGCAAGGTCTCTAATTCATGTAAAAGATCTGAACCCTTTATAGATTCCAGGCGCTTAACC
>DATDUF010000098.1:0-25124 GCA_035290485.1 Candidatus Nanoarchaeia archaeon | reverse complement strand
TACAAGGTCCCCATTGATGCAGATTATGCTCTCCGGAGCAATGCTCATGACTTTTCCAGAACTGCGGACAGCCGGCATCAGTTTTGGTCGTTCCTAAAAAATCTTCTTCACATGGCAAGCGAAAATCAGCCGGAATCTTCTCAGGAAGCACATTATACAGCTCCCGATCGTCATCAGCAGTTCTTACTCTATACACAATATTACCATGTTTCTTGATTGCGTTTTCTAATTTACTTAATTCATTTGTTAACCCATTATGATCCATTGCTTTCAGATCATCATCCCATTTGGCAAGATCAAGAATCGCATCAGCCGGAATGGTATCGGCCGCAGTTGCATTTCTATACTTGAAAAAAGTGCGGCATTTTCTCATTCCTTCATCATAGGTAGGTAACTTCAATATTTGTTTAGTCTCCGAAACTAAATCATGTACTTTATAATCATCCACCCAGCAGCGATCATCGCCTTTCTGATCGCGATGGTATCGAATTTCCTTTCGCAATTCCATGACTTTAGAATATAATTGGTCCATGCAGAAATAATTTCTAAGGATGTTATTTAAACTTTATGCCTGCAAAATAACCCTGAAATATTTTTAAATCACCTTCTTATTTTTCTACTATGAGTCGGTTCATGTCCTTAGATCAAGAAAGCGTACAAACCACCTTGCTAGAGGCTAATCCAGAAGATTTTAGACTATTAGCCAAAGCCTATCGAAATATCTATCAGCCCGCGTTTCCAGAAGCAGATCAGCGCGAAAGATTAACTGATATGAAGAGCTATATTCAGACCAATCAAGCCAATGCTCAGCAATATCTTATTCTGGTTACAAATCATCAGAGCGCTAGCGGTTATGAACGGCCAGTAGGCATAGCTACTGCCAATAGGTTAACCAATGCTGATGCCACCATTGCCTTCTTTGAACACGCAGCCATCCATCCCAGTTATCGCGGCCAGGGATTATGGAGTACTATCACTAAAGCTAGAACTGAGGTAGTACAACAACAAGCCCAACAATATGGCACAAAATTAGCGGCTATCTTTGCCGAAACAGAAAAGCCAACCTTAACCCTAGAAGAACAAACTTTGCCTGAAGAAAGAAGAACACAAACTCTGGAAAAACGTCTCAACCGACGTGAACTCTTCCGCAAGATTCGCTTTTCTGAAGATCCTCAAGACAAGTATTACCAATTAGATTTCAATTATGTCCAGCTTCCAGTGCGTGATCATGCACAGTCTATAACTAATTTAGATTTGCTGGTCAGATTTGATCCAGAATCACGAGACAATTATCTTGCTTCCGGAGTTCCAGGAACCTTGCTGCAGCAATGGCTGGAGATGTATTTTGCTTCTTTTGAAGTTGAATATAATTATCGAGAACATCCTGATTTTGTAAAGATGGAAAATGAATTGAAAGAACTAAAAAATATCCCTCTAAAATCAATTATTTAATTTTCCCTTCTTGCCACTGCTTTAAGAATAATCTAGCCGCCGCATCTAAATCTAATTCCTTGCCTTTACGCACTTTCTTGAAGATAAGGGCAATCTTTTCTAAAATCTCGTCCTCATCATCTTCTTCGATCCCAAAATGTTTCTTAATACGTTCTTTCTCTTCTTCAATGATCCGCAAAGCTACATATTCCGGATCTTTAATCTTGCCGGAAGAAATGGCGCTGGTCTTTCCGAATTTAACCACATTTTTTTCTTCTTTTGGAAATACACCTGGGGTGTCAATAAGTAAAATTTTGCTATTTACGCGCACTTTCTGTAATCCTTTGGTAAATCCGCTTTCTGAAGAAGTTCGGGCTGATCCTCTTCCTGATAAGGCATTAATTAAAGAAGATTTTCCGACATTAGGATAACCTAAAACCCCAACGATAGTTTTTTCTCCCTGCGATAATTCTAAAATTTTCTTCTTCAGGATAGTTGTTCCTAACTTCTCTCGGCTGGAAATAAATACAGATGGCCGCAACTCCTTGGCTTTTTCTTTCAACTCTTCTATATTTACCAAGTCACATTTATTCAGCACATATAATATCTTTTTACCGCCGGCATTAACTTTGTACTCAATCTCTCGGTTTCTAGTTTCTTCAATGAATCTGGCGTCAAGTACTTCAATGATGATATCTGCTTCCCTGAGTACTTCGTTGACATGTTTCCAGAATGTAGTCATAGCTGAATATCAGTATGCAAATTTATAAATATTCCTTACAAATAAGCCATTATGTCTCCCGAAGAACAAGCGCAGATGCGCAATAATCATATTAACCTCATGGACGAGTGCGTGCAAGACGCCAAATATATTGCTATCAAGCATGGCATCAATCAAGAAGATGTGGTTGCAACTTTGGCAGCTGCGTTGTTTAGGGAACGGGTAAGAAAGAATAATCTTGACTAATCACTTTCTTTTCATATGCTTCTTCAAGAAGCTTTCAAACTTTTCTACTTCGTCTTTAGTATTAAAGAACAATAAATGCTTCTTTCCTTTCCTGGTCAAAAGATAACCACCTAAGAAAGTTTTATCCAGCTTATGATGGGCAATTTCTTTTAAAGGAGCTTTCTCTTTCTGGACTTCATTTCGTTTCTTATGGGTAACTTCCAGATGTTTCTTGGTCAGCTTGTAATGTTCTTCCACCTGCCGCCAGCGTTGTATTCCATATGAAGCTAAGAAATATAGCGCCAAAAATAAAGCAGTGAACAAGATTGCCAGTATGGCTGAACCTTTGGTTTGAAGATATGTAACAACATAAACTAACAGCGACAAGAAAGCGATCATCACAATTTCAATGCGCAATACTAAGAACTCTTTATTGGGAAATTTCCAGGAAAGGGTATTTGATTTCATTTTATTCCAGAACCGGCGCTTTGGTCATGCTAACCAAAGAAGCGACAAACATGGCGATAAACACTAACATAAAAGCAAACTTGTAATTAGTATCGTGAATCATGTACGCAGTGATAAGAAATCCGATAATAGACATGACCATGAAACTTCCTTTCAAAGGAACAGCATGCCATTTTTGTGGTACTTTCTTATGAGAAACTTTGCGGCGTGCTTTCTTAGCCATGTTTTTCCATCAACCTCTTTTTACTCTTAGAAGTATTTTGTGATATTTAAAGTTTTGGGAAGGCTATTTCTTTCTAAGAAGACAATTCTCAAGTGTTTTTCTACGTTGTTCTTCTTCGGGCTTGACTTTATAATCAATTGGTCCAGATTGATTTCTTTGTCCGTGAACAAAAGCCATAACCGCATTAGAATTGGCTTGATCTACAACGCTTCTATGTCCATACGCAGAACTCACAACTCCTTCTTCGTTATACGACTTATCAGCTAGAGCTTTTGCGGTCCGTTCATCTTCAGTTACAATAAGAACGTAATGCTGCCTTCTTCCTTTCATTCCTGCTTCATATTGGCCTTTAGTTGGATTCCAATGGGGATTGTCCCTTAATTCTCCGGTTTGAGCATCTACATAAAGTTCGGTTTTAAGAGTAGTGCCATCCTTATCAGTTAAAGATATGGGGACTTTGTATTCATTAGGAATATATCCTTTGCTTTTATCTTTAGGGTCGGCCGGTCTTTCACTAACTACTTTTGGAGTATGTAATTCTACTTGATACTCCAAATCTAACCCGCCAAGATGGCGCTTAGCAATTTTCTCTGCGTCTGATGGTTCTATTGTCATTTTTTTATTTTCTCTTTTGTACTTTATAATAATTATGAAATTCTCAATTACTTACTCTTAAACACAAACTTCTCTACTTCTTTCCGAGCTTTCTCACGTTTCTTCTGATGCTCAGCCAAGAACCCATTCACTTTCTCAATCAGAATAGCTTTCAATTCCCCAGACAACAATTTCCCGGACTTATAATCATCATGAACTTTCTTCAGCTTCTTATCATCAAATTCAAAATAACGCAGCCATTGATAGGCAATGTCAATATCTGGGTTACCGCCTTTCTTGCGATGCTCTTCTACCGTGGCTTGACCGCCGGAAAAGGCATACTTGTTGATTTTCTTCTTGACCGTAGCCGGATCATCGGTAGTTAAGATAGCTTTATCCGGATCGCTGCTGCTCATCTTGCCTTCCATTCCAACTAAAGGAGGCATGAAGACAGAATGCAACACTGCTGGTTTGTGATGTCCTAATTTTTCGACAACATCGCGGCTGATTCTGAAGTGCGGATCCTGATCTACTCCCAAGGGAATCAAACACGGTCTTTTCTCGCCCCGCAGTACATTCGGTAAGAACACCGGCACAGTTTGCATGGAAGTGTAAAAAATACTTCCGATGTTATTGGAATCAGTAAAACCAAACGCCGCTTTAATGGTAGAGAAAGTAATTTTCTTGGCTACCTTAATTGCTTCCGGATAAATGATATTGGCATGTTTAGTGTCAATTAAAAAATGTGTTTTCTTAGGATCAAAACCTAGCGCGATCACATCTAGCATATTTTCATAGGTCCAGCGTTGCACTTCATCGTAGCTCAGATCCTTGAACAGAAACTTTTCATCATCTGTAAACTGGAACCACACTTCTGCGCCAAAGGCTTGCTGCAGCCATTGGGTGAATCTCCAGGTACCTAGATGTCCTAAATGGATCGGTCCGGAAGGTCCGCAGCCGGTATAGAGAAAAAACTTGTTCCCTTTTTCATACTCATCTAAGCACCATTTCAGATCACGATGAGCAAAGAAAATTCCCCGTTTCAAATAAGGATGAAGCTCGCCCCCTAACTTTTCAATCCGCTTCAGATCGGCAGGAGTAAGCTTAGTAATACCAAATTCTTGCACTAAGCGATCATAATCAACCTTGCCTTCTACCTGATAAGGATTAACTTTAGCCATGATCTTAAGATTGCGTGGGAAGTTTATATATTTTTTCAATAGTCTGTGCTCACTTCATCTAACCTACTTTTCTTGCTTTAAGACAGAGTATATCTGGATATCCTCCTTCTCCATAAAGAATGGGAATAAAACGTTCACCATTCAATTCTGTCTCTACAAAGTTTTCCAATGTTATGTTTTTATTTTGTTCCGTTTTTTCTAAAATCTTATACACCACATAACGTTCCTGTTGAAGCGGTGCGGGACTTCCTTTCAATAACCCTAAATTTACTAAGCATTGCTGTAACTGACAGGCAACTTGTTTAGCTGAGGTAATATCTGCATACTCAAGAGATATTCCCTGAGTTACATTTTCAATTAAAGAAACTCCTTTAGCAAAGCCACTCATATCCACTACTTTGGGCAAAGGAAAATATTGAGCCAGTGAATTTTTTCCCACCGTTATGACAAAATCAGGAGTCTCTACCGAAGTTGAATGAATATCAAACACATAGTCAGCATCTGATAATTCTTTCAAAAGTGTATCTGCTAGTTTTTCTTCGTGATTTCCATATCTTTTTCCAGGAAAAGAACGATTTAAGTCTGCTTCTACAAACCGCTGATTTAATTGCAGTGCTTCTTCATTAGCAATAATGTATTTTAGTGATCCAGCTATTTCCAATCCTGCTAATTTTTCTATGACATGTACTCCAATATGTTCATTTCCATGCACTCCGCCTACTATGGCCACTCGCGGTGCTCCAGACCCATATTCTGTTACTTTCATTTTTGATTTCCCCCGTTGTCATTATTTCTAGAGAAAGATAACAATGCAAGATAAAATAAATTTACAACTAGTGAAAAGAAATTACAATTGCCAACGGCAATCACCAACTTGCTTAGTTGCCATGAGTAACCATAACTGCTGGTTATATAAAAACTTTTTCTCTCATCTTCCTGTAAACGTGATTCATCACGCCTTTCAGGTTCTCAATATCTTCTTTATTGTAATCTATCAACAATTCCAAATACTCCCGATCGCCAGAAGCATGAAAAGCTTTCCACAGTTCTACTGGATTTCCGTACAAATGCGCTGGTCTTTTCAGATTCAAAATTCTCTCGACTTCTTTCAAACCGCCTTTCAGATCTAACTTCACGCACAACGGTTTCAGATCAATGTGCGGCATCTTCACTTCCAGCTGTAGTTGTTTCTTCAGTTTGGGCAGATCAAATGAACTTCCATTAAAAGTCACCAGCAGCTTATACTTGGCTAATTCTTTCTCCAGCAGATTTTTCTCTAGATTAAAACCTTGCACAAACGTGTTGGTGTTATAATAATTTGAAATTCCTACTACGGTGATTTTCCCATAAGAATCAGTTTCAATATCTAAGAAACAGCAGTCTTCTTTAAATTGCGGATAGAGCCTCCACATCTCTTTGGCCGGCAATTTACCTACAAAATACCCTGCATTATCCTCAGACAAGGCTTGTTGTGCTTCACGGATCTTGCGATTATAGAATTCCTTTTTTGCCGCAGCAATGCCTTTAACTTTCTCGCTTGCTAAAAACTCCTGCCAATTAGTTAGGCCTTGTTTTCGGAAAGAGCTCTCTTTCTTGATACTGCATTTCTCTAAAAATACGAACGATTCTTTGATCATGGAAAATAATGGTATTTATAGATCTATGGTAATAACTTTTTTCTCTAAATTAATCTTGCTGATTTTCCTTTCCTTCTTCAGCTCTTTAGCAATATCCGCCCAGCTCTTACTCTTTTTCATCTCTTCAACGATCTCTTTTAGCTTCTGCAATGATTGATATTTTTCGTATACACGCTCTCCTTTCTGCGTACCTATAATGATCCTTTCTTCCTGATTTTTAATAGCTTCTTCTTGCTCGGCGATAGTTCGCTGCAAGGTCTTTATTTTATTCTGATAGGGAGAAAGCTTCTCTGATAATTTCAAAGAGTCAATAGCTTCATTATAACTTTTCTTTTCCTGTAGTGCCTTTTTATCTAACAGCGGGAAAGGTGTAACCTCATTTTCATAGATATAACCCTTGGGCGTAGTAATAGTCATCTGAAAATTTTTCATGGTCTTTACAAGTAGCTCTGCTTCTTTGGCCGTAACTTCGGCAGGTTTTTTTTCTAAATTTACGCCTGCTTGCCTGCACAATTCCTCTGCATACAAGCCGCCTAAACCAATTTCTGTAGCTAAAGAAGTAGCCAGATTTCGTTTCTCACTTTTCTTCAGGATTTCCTGCAATCTCTTAACACTTAATTCTTTCCAATTAATTTCTAAAGGTGGAAAGATATATTTTTCTTTTGGTTTAACCGTTCGGTCTTTCCACTCTTGGTTTTCCAGCGCAGTAATGATAACCTTCTTGGCATCAGTAAGAATAATATTTCCCTTGGAAAATAATTCAATGATCAGGAAAAATGTGTCTGGCTTTTCTAATTCAAAAATCACTACCCGCTCCGACCCTTGCTGATACAGGTTCTTGATGACGGCATTGTCGATATATTTTCGCAGCTGCATGCAGAAGCTGGACGGTTTCAAAGCATTTTCTTTCTGCTGGGTAAGGCAAAGCCATTTTCCGGAAACTATTTTCAGCAGCTGCTTGCCTCGGCCTGGCGCATGTAACTGCAATAGCAATACATTACTTTCCGGATGATAAATATGCGACACTTTTCCATTTAGCAAGAATTGCAGCTCATTCACTAAAGCAGCTAGTTCTAAGGAGGAAATGGATTTTTTAGGCATAAAAGGATGAATCTTATTGTTTTAAATAAACTTTACTAAAGAATTACCTGTAATTTTTTTTAATAGAATTAATCATATAATTTTTTTGTCTCTCCAGAGTTTGTTTGATAAAATCTCCATAATACTTAACCCCTTTTTGAGTTAAAACTGCCAAGTCTAATCCGCCGGTATTAGGGTCCTGTTCCGCGACCTCTAAACAAATGGTAGCTAAGTCTATCGCTCCAGGCATAGTTATTGCATTTTGATCAAACGATCCTTTTTCAGAAAGTGCCGTTAAATGTTTGGTAACATACTCACTACCGCTGCCTAAAGTTAGATAGAATTCTTTTTTACTTTCTTTTAAGTTTCCGAATTCATCCACATACCATAAGCCTATTTTTCGATCAACCTTTGCAGCTAAAACCATGGCATGCAGGCAGTCCTCTTCAACATCATTTCGTCGAGCCCAAGTATTAATCTCATTTATTTCCGGAAAATGAGGTTTTTTGCTTTTTGGATGCTCATAGAATCGTTGGACTGCATGGTAGATCATTTTTTTTATTTTGTTTTTTTCAAGATTTAGGAAGACCGCAAATTGGTTACTTACTCCGCCTGCATCTGCAATGATCCAATCTCTTCCGTAGGCAATCTTTTGAGTCTGTTCTTTTTTGATGAATTTCACTTCATGAGGCGGATCTTCATAATCATTTATCTGTCTATCAGCAGCGATGACCACTCCTTCTACTCCAGAATTAGCTGTTATACCCAGTATAGTGGTCATTTTTAAGGAACTTAAAGGATTGAAACATATTTATAATGATTGTGTAGGAAGATTTCTAAAATAAAAAAATAAGCGCCCGGAGGGACTCGAACCCTCGATTTGTTCCTCTGCAGGGAACCGCTTTAGCCGCTTAGCCACGGACGCATACGATTTATTGGGCATTTAGTTCATTTATATAATTTTCTGGTATTTATGCTTATTTTAGATTCATAAGTCTTATAAAATATAAACGGCATTTATTGTTTATGGCTCTCGATGATCTTAAAGTTCTCAAAGAAAGATTGTTACAACAATTTCCTCTAGGGTCTCAGCATACCATAGTTGTACATGAGTTAGGAATTGGTAATTACGGCGAATATATAAAAGTCCATGGAAATTTACCTTTAGAATTTGGAGGTAAAAAAGTTGAGGTTTGCTACGACCAGCCAGCTTCTTTAGCATATCATTTCTCAGGAGCAGAATTTAGACTTGGATCACAGCATCAGGTTTTTATTCATAGTGGTGGTTGTGATAAAAGAGAAGATTCGCTTCGCCTTCATGTTTATGGCTCATTTCATGGAGAAGTAATTTACGAAAGAAATCCTTCTAATAAGCCTAAATAACTACCTAGTACTCAACCATTTCACATACGAATACAAAATAACAGAAAAATTAACCATGCGCATATTAGCGTTATATGCTGCCTCTACGCCTCTCTTGATCTTAAGCACATTCTGCTCAAGTTCTTCCATTCGTTTCAATTCGTCTGCTGGAAGTCTTCTCTTGATGGTATTAAAATCAACTTTCTTGTATTCTTCTTCTAATGAGACGTGGAAAAAGGAACCCTTCTGCATGCTTTCCACTAAACCATTAACCTGTGCCACTGGCCCTTCATGGACCATGTCTGGAGCATGAAATACAAACCCTTGATTGCGTAATAAAAATTGAAACAATCCTTTTACTTCCTCATTAACTCGCAATTTTTCTTCCTGGGTCCGCAATTTAGGAATCTGATTCAGTAATCCTGCCAAGGCGGAGGAAGAAGTAGCTTGCCATACTTGTACTTGCTGTAAATAGGCTAAATTGCTTTCCAGCGCTGCAGTAATCGGAGCTAAGGCTTGGATCGCCCGCTGCAAGCTGACCGCTTCATACAAAGGTGATTCCAATTGCGCCAGCGTTTTAATTGATTCAATGGTAGGTTCCACCAGAGCGGCAGTTTCTTCAATCATCTGCAGCTCACTTGACGAGACAAAAAATTCACAAAATGCTTCCTCCATCACTTCTTCTTTTAGGGGAAGTTTTACCTTTTCCCGTAACTCTCGCACCAGATAGACGCTTTCTAAATCTGCCATCTTGGCCGAGAGATGAGTAAGTTGGTGGATGTATAACATAGGTTTCACGCCTTTGCGCCAGGAAGTATTGGTGCTTTGCTCATGATTTTTTGCAGGCGATCGGCCTTGCCACAGTAAGGGCAATGCAAATTATACATCAATCCTGCTTTAGAATCATCTGCTTTAAAATTGTAACTGCAGCGAGTGCAACTGTATTTAATCAAGGCAGAAGGCAACATTTTCTTGTCCTTAAAATCAGTAGAGGGAATTTGCCCATGGCTAGCCTTTTTTAGTTCCTCACAGCAACTAGTACATACTAAGAAATTCTTGTTGTCACTCTTCGGATATAATCTTACTTGATCTAGAAGGACCACAGCTTTACAACGTTCGCAGGTTCTGGTCTTACGAATATCCATCATCTCACCCACAGCTTTTATGAGCAGGATATATTTAAAGATATCGACGGTTGAGAATAAGATTTGATTTAAATAAAAGCGGACCCGGGGAGACTTCCACACCGCTAGTTAGTGTAGCAGGCCTTTGAACTCCCGACCTACAGCTTAGAAGGCTGTCGCCCTATCCAGGCTAGGCTACGGGTCCTTGAGTACACAAAACCGCAGACAACTTTTAAATATTTCTTCGAAAGCAGCCTAGCATGGGTTTCTTGATCAGCTATGAAGAGAAAGCAGTTAAAGCCAAAGGGCTGAACAAGTTAGCAATACCTGATCCAGAAAAAGTACAGCAATACTTCTTTCCTGATGAATATCAAAATCTTTCGCTCTTATCAAAGCTTCCAAAATTAAAGTATCCGGAACATCCTGTTCTTTTGTATCCCGGCTGCGGTGCAGATATTTTATTTCCATTAAAATATGTAGAAATTCTTTTTTCCAGATTACGAAATATAACTTTGATTTTCAACGATTTGGATAATAATCTAGGCCTCATTAAAACCATTCTTGACGAAGTTGGCGTTTCTTTCAAAGAAAAAAAATCACAGATTACATTTTATTGGAACGGCGTTTTAATAGAACTCAAATTCATACAGGGAAATATCTTCCAAATTCTCCCTCAAATCCCGGCTTTCGATATTTATTTTGAAAGAGCTTTCCGGATCATGAAAGACGAGCATGAAAATTATGAAAACCAAGTCTATCAAAAATTAAACTCAAATGGCCTTCTTATCAGTGATTCAGGATTTCAGCAATTGCCTTTAGAAAAAATAAAAGTATCCAAAGAATTAAGTTCGTATCAGGAGATGATCATCGGAATAAAAAGAAAATAAAGTTTACTCGATCCTAATCTTCTTCACCACAACATCTTCAACTGGCTTATCCTGGCTGTCAGTTTGTACTGCTACTATTTCATCAACGACATCCATGCCTTCTACTACTTTGCCAAAGACTGGGTGCTTACCATCAAGAAAAGTATTATCTACTACATTGATGAAAAACTGGCTTCCGCCGGTGTTAGGCCCTGCGTTAGCCATGGCTATGGTTCCCCGGACATTGCTTAAGCCTTTCGCGAATTCATCCTTGATCTTATATCCTGGATCGCCAGTTCCCCAGCGTGCCTTCTTGGAATTGTCCTTAGTAAAAGGATCTCCGCCTTGGACCATGAAATCTTCAATAACCCGATGAAACTTTGTATTATCGTAAAATCCTTTCTGAGCTAAGTCAATAAAATTTTTGGTCGTGACGGGCATTTTGTCTTCAAATAATTCTAACGTAAACGTCCCCATACTGGTCTCAAATACTGCTGTTCTGTTTTTCATAGTTGAACCTCCGCACGATGTTAAAAGTACAAGTAGTGTCAACAAACTGGCTACTTGAATTATCTTTTTCATCTTTATTCGTAAATTGGTACAAACTTATCGTGGTAGTGAGCTACGGCGCTGTCTACATCGGCAGCGACAATGGTGTCCATAAGATTTTTCCCGAAGAGCAAGTTATATTCCGGCATGTCATGGATAAAGCCACGTGCAACCATAGGTAAGATCGTTTTAGCAACTTGTAATCTGGCCGGACCTAACTGACTTCGTACATAATGCACGTGTCCTACTTCATCCACTAAAATCTGTTGGAACAATTCATCAATACGTTTTAATGGCTCTGGTTGATCATCAAATAATTCATATGCCTTATCTCTAAGCATACGGAAGGCAGCGACACCAGCTATCTCAGCAGCGAATACAATAACATTAGAGATATATTTTGGAAGTTGAGTCACTGAGCGTCCGATCATGCCTGCCATCGGCGGCGGCGGCAAGAGGCGCATTTCTAAACCCAAGATGTTCAAAGCATCCTTAAGGACCCTGGTGTGATAAAATTCCTCGATATTGATATAGGTGAGCGGATTATCTGGCCCAAGAGAATTTTGGTCAGTATGGGATAGCATATATTCTACCCCATCCCGTTCAGCTCGATTAGATTTAGCTACAGCTAAAGCCCAAAGTGTTGCTTCGTCCAAACCAGGTTCAGGAGTATTCTTTGTTTCGTTGCGCTCGAAAACGGTTCGATCTACGATGGGCATACCATAACGACACACAGGGTTAGTTTCTAAATCTTGAAAGAAATTTTCGCGTACTGAAAATCGGCGATTGCTTAGATCTACTGCGCCGTTCCGATGATAAAGATGTTCCATGTAATCTTCCAGAAATTGTTCTCGTTGTTCATCTGTTAACGGCATAAAAACATCCATTGCTTTTGTCATAATTCACCTCTACGGCAGCCAGGTTTTATTATTCTTCAATTTATCCGGCAAATACTTATCGATGACGAAATTTAATCCGTGCGCAGCCAGCGCCTGCTGCTCCGCCCTCTGTTTCATTTTGGCCATCTGTTCTAAGGCTTTCTGCCAAGACTTATGATGAATAACAAAAGGATCGTTCTTGATCAAGTCTCTAATTTTCTTAACGTCAATTTCCTTCAGCGGATGAGTCGGTAATTTATAATCGATAATGTCCTGCGGAGTAATACCGATAAACTGCGCCTGCGGAACGCAGAAGTATTCATTGATATGCGCCGCATTACCTGAACCAACTTTCAAGGTACGATAAATATTTCCAAATCCGTAAGGATCGCCATCTGTAAATACATACACCGGTAATTTATGGTCATCAGCCAACTTCCTGATAAATCGTCTACATGCTCTGGTAGGAACTCCGCCCATGGAAATTAAAATGCAATTCGCATTCTTCCAATATTTATGTTTGTTTAAGCGTTCAAACATACCGCTGGTTTCAATCGCCAAAATAAATTTAGCTTTCGTTTTAAATCGTAAATGTTCGCCGGAACTGGGAACGGAATATGCGCCTGAACCAAATTTAGTGCAATCAATCTCTAATTCTTTTCCGGTATCAGGATCAACATCAATAACTATGAGTTCTCCGGCCACGTCGCCGCCTTTCTCTTCCGGGATAAAACCAATCTGTTCCCGATTGACAGTCATCATCGCTTCTATATCGTCCATGACATTATCAGATTCCGGCTGTTCTAAGAATCGTGCATCGCCCCAATTCTTGCTAACATAATACGCCTCCCTCTTGGTGGCAATGTCATCAGTTTCTAATAGTTGCTTGGACAAAGCCATCATCCTCAGCGTCTGCGCAAAAGTCTTGATAGTGGAAGCGGTTAAAGTTCTCTCTTTGACGCCTGGCAATAATTTAAAATATCCTTCTTTGTCGCTGTATTCAACATTACTTAGAGCACGTAAAGGAATTTTGATTTGCGGCTGCTTTAATTTTTTGATGTCCTGCTGCATGGTGTCCGCTACATTGACTATTTTCTTGACAACTTCTTTTCCTTCCGTTCCTTCTTTCTTCTTTGCCATGGTTTATTTTATGTAAGGTTCAATTAACTTTAATCAAAATAAAGTATCTTGCTCTTCCTCCGAATCAAAATCATCTTCTTCGTCTTCATCACCGCCAAATGCGTCTTTGGTTTTACTGCTCTTCTTCATTTTCTTTGGCCCCTCCTCAGTTTCTTCCGGTTCGGCCTGCTCTTCATCTTGACCTATTTTGGCCAGCTCCGGATCGTAATCGGGATTGTCAACTCCTATCTCTTCCAGTTCTCCGCGGACCTGTTCTAACATGGTAAATAAATTATCTTCAATTTCTTTCTTTTTGATTTCATCAAAGCCGACGATTTCTTTCAAAGCGTCAGCCACGTGAGGAATATATTTTTGAATGTAACTGCGCTTTTTCGCTTCATCTCCGATCCTTCTTTTTTTGTTGACGAAGGAAGCTAACTTTCTGCCGCAATCCTGTAATGCTAATTTGATTTCTTTGACAATTTCTTCATAATGAGCGAGAGCTTCTTTAGATTCTGAAGTAAAAGGAACCCAGACTGAAGTCATATGTACCACAACGCTGCAGGCTCCCACGGGCAAGGAATTTTTGCTCTGCTGTAAGCCATAGGTCTTCCAGCTGGTATTTTGAATGGAATTAGTAATCGCACAGGCTCCTTGTTGATATAGTAAAGGTACACGATTAGCAAAACGCATAATCCGTACCGCGGACTCGCCGTCCTGTTCTCCGCCAAAAGCCAGCGCTGCTTCTATCACGAAAGGATTTCCCCGATAAACTGCTGCCGGCCGGGTAGTAGAACAATAAAATTCAGCATTGATTTCTTTGCGCAATCCTCTTTCCAATTCTTCTGCGCCAATGGGCGAAATACAATCAGTAGGTGGAGCCATAATTTTTGTTTTCTGAATGCCTTGATACAACTTCTCTGCCATATCTCTACTTACTTGCTCTGGCTTGGTTCTTGGTAACAAAGAAGAATTTTCACAGATCTCTTTGGCCACGTTTGCACTAACTCGCACGAATTCGTCGGTTAAGAATTGTTGCAGAGTTTTAGTTTGAGTTATCTCTAGCATCTTAATCAATCTGCCTAGCTCCACTCCGTATGGATGCGGTTTGATTTCCTTCGGTTCCGGAGGAAGCTCATTAGTTGATCTGGCGAAAATAATTTGCTGTGCTTCTGGAGTGACATAGATGATCGTACAGTGCGGATTAACAATGGCAGTTTCCTTCAAGTATTCATCGACTGATTGACGGCCTTTCATGTAACTGCCATCGAGATCGACTTCAATCTTGGTCCCATGCTCTTTTCCTTCCCACTCAGTTTCTTTTTCTTCCAGGATCTGCGGCAAGTTTGTTTGTGTATCGATCTTCAACTTCATCATCTGTGCTTTAGCATTTGCTGCAGTCTTAGAAATAATAGTCGCCGGTTTTCCCGTAGTCAGCTGGCCATAAAGTACTGTAGCCGAAATACCAATACCTTGCTGTCCTCGGGTAGCCGCTAATTTATGAAACTTAGAACCGTATAATAGTCGGGCAAAAATGTTAGGAATTTGTTTTTTGATAATTCCCGGACCGTTGTCTTCTACGATCATCCGGAATCGAGTTTCGCTCAGAGCAACTAATTCTACTGTAATTTCTGGGAGAATTCTCGCTTCCTCACAGGCATCCAGCGCATTGTCTACCGCTTCCTTTACCGCCGTCAATAAAGCTCTTCGCGGGTTATCAAAGCCTAACAAATGCCTATTTTTCTCGAAGAACTCAGCAATAGAAATCTCTCGCTGCTTCTTTGCCAGTTCTTCAGCGCTCTTTTGCGTCATCTAGCTGGAAGAGGATGAATTATTTTTAAAAGTTGTGGTTGAGAAAGAATGATTTGTAAGAAAAAAATAGAAAAATTATAATTATTTGTAAGAAAAAATCCTCATCCAAACATAATCTCTTTCTTTTTCTTCTCGAGAAATTGAAATACAGTTTTATGCATAGAACCTTGCAATAACATCGCGACTGCCTGCCTGGCCAGAGAAACGCTGCCCATTTCTCCCACAATCCCGATCGTCTTTCCGTAAATGGAAATATGTGTATCAGTTAATCGTTCAATCTCTGCTCTTGATTTACCGGCTTTGCCAATAACTCTGCCTTTCAATCGTTCCATGGTGCTTTTGTTCTTCCCGGCAATGTCTTTCATGTCTACTATTTCCAGCATGTAATCCTGCTTCAATAACAACATGGCCAATTTAGGATTGAATCCTCGCGCGATGGCACGAATAATTTCTCTCGCAGTAAAAAGCATCAAGCCGTCATCACCGGTAATAGTCACATCTCCTTCTTTAGAAATATCCAGATGGCATTTTGTTTCACTCTCTATTTCTTTTTTGGTTTCTCCACCTGCACCTATCAGTACAGCAATTCGTTCTTCGGGTATTTTCAACTCGTACGAAATATCGCCCTGATCTTCATTTCCTATCTCCATGGTTACTCCTTTTTAGTGATGCTATATAAGATTTTCTCTTCATTTTCCTTTACGCCAAATTTAGAAAAAAATTGTACAATATTATGCACGTCGCGTTTCAACAGTTCTTCCGAATTAGGAGTCTTTACTAAAGTTGACTGGGAGAAGTCAATAAAATACGGTTTTTCATCATAATTAAGGATGTTGAACGGTGATAGATCGCCATGAATCAGTTCATTATCGTATAATTTTTCTATCTGCTCAATGATCAAGGCAAAGAACTTTTTTGGATCTTTGGGCTTAGCATCTTTCAGCATTGGTGCCGGATCTTTGTCACCTATCAACTCTTCTACCAAAATATGATTCATGAAAGTAATTGGTTTTGGAATTCGTATTCCGGCCTTTTCTGCCCGCAGTAGATTCTTATATTCTCGCTGAGTCCAGGCCAGAATGATCTGCCGGCGATGCTTCTGCAGGTAGTCATAGCGGGGATCTTTCTTGATATACTCAAACATCCGGTTGAAATCGCAGTTCTGCATGCGATAAATTTTGACGATCACTTTCTTCTTGCCGCTGCTGGCCAGAAAAATATTGCTTTCTTTTCCTACGGTCACGGGACTCAGCAATTCATCGAAGTAATCTCTGCTCTGCAGTTCAAATAAAGTCCTGTTGGTAAATTCATCAAAAACGCCCTGTAAAGTCTTAAAGCGTTCCTGATAGGTCAAGGTAGTCATATAGAAAGAAAAGAATTTTGTTTTTATAAGAGTTTGCGTTGCATTTGTTATTTCATATTTTTTATTTTACACTTTTAGGTGGAGGGATTAATTTTACTAAAGCCCGGCGCCCATCAGAAGTGATGTGTAAATATACCGACGAATTTTTTCCTTTTTTGTAACTTCTGTAGTCCTGTAAGAGTTCTCTGATGTCATGAATGATAGATACTTCAGGTTTGAATAATTTTGATTTTCGATCATGATTGATTATTACTCCTTCTAGCATATAATCAATATCATTTATATTCATCATTTGCACTTTTCTCCTACGCACCTGTAGCTCTTGCCACATAACGTGCCAATTGCCCAAATCATAAGAACCATCTTCTCCATTTAGATTAAGGTCTCCTGAGATGAGATTTTCATAATAAAGCGTAACTTTACAATTCATGCCATTTGGATTAGTAGCTCCTCGGACGAAAGGAACTTCTACTTCACCTTCTTCCCTTTCCCTATGAAGACTAAAGGTTGTCGGCGTAAAATCTCTGGTTCTATGATACTGCAAGAAATAATTTTTTCCGTGATAGGTCTGAAATTCCATGATCGGGCAGTGCCGAGGATCAAATTTGCCTAGATTACGTACTGCTTCGTATGTTTCCAGCAAACCCTTTATCCCTTCTCGTAATTTATCCGAAAGTGGATCCACGTGCTGCATGACGATCTTTCCATTTTCAATGACTGCATAATTGTGGAAATGTTCTTCTTTGTGAACAGTCATGATATGATATCTTCCTTCGATGGCGGAATCGGCTACTACTGCTCTATTGAAACCTGGAATTTTTTCCCAGGCCGAAAAAGATGCCTCTTCTATAAATGTCTCTTCCGGTATGTTTTGATATCGGCAATAGGCCTTGTAGTAGGGTTCACTGCCTGATTGTTCCAAACACTCAAAATAAGCTCTTTTAACTTCTTCAATGGTTTTTTTTCCTCGGGCATTGAAGCTAAAGCCGTCACATATCCAGGTCTTATTGAGATCAAAACTATGTAACAGCCCTGAGACGCCATCATAATCTTGCGGGTGCTCACTCCGCAGCAAAACTTCTTTATGGGAAGCTATAGCCTCTGGTAAAGAATCAAATCTTCGAGGAACGAGGATGCCATTCTGCTCTACATAATCAGCAATATTTCTCTTCGGCTGCCCTTGTAACCGCCGCAGATCTTCCATATAGTAATCTCCCATAAAAATGCAATAAAATAACTCTTTATATACTCACTCTTGTGATTAACTACTAGTTAGTAATTACTTGCAAAACATTTAAATATAAGCACTACTATGCAGTTACATAAACACCTCTAAACCACCTCTTTCCTCAGCAGGCTCAAGACTTCGGTTTTGGGCTTGCTGGGGTTTTTTATAATTAAATTAGGTTAACAACTCATATAATCTATAATTCTCTTGTTCCACGAACTTTCTACCAAAGAATTTATATACTGCACCCTATAAATGGAAATCATAGCCCGCCACAGAGAGTACCTGTGGGAGCACACGGCTTACGCCAAGCTGTGAACTCAGGCGTTAGTGACGCGGGCTTCATTATCAAAACCTAAGAAATAGGACATTCACTATCATCACATCACACGATTACGAGTAAATTTGGATGAGCTAGTACTGTTCTATTTCTTAACAATAATAATAAAATAATAAAACTAGGGGAGTTTGACATCACAATCATCATTCACATGTACAGTACCTTACCGGGCGCTATACCTAAGTGAGTCAGCTCTTTCTATGTAATGGAGGAATAAAATGGCAAAAATAAGCCCAGTAGCGGCTAAATACATCGTACATTCAACAATTTTCATTGATGGGGTGGTTGATAAACCAGACGTCATTGGTGCAATCTTCGGGCAGACTGAAGGATTGTTAGGAAACGACTTAGAATTACGTGAACTGCAAAGAAGCGGTAAGATCGGTCGTATTGAAGTAAATGTCAATATCACTGGCGGCAAGACCAAAGGGGAGATAGTCATTCCCAGTTCTTTAGATAAGACGGAAACAGCTATTATAGCTGCAGCGATGGAGATCATCCAGCGCATCGGCCCTTGCAACGCTAAGATTGAAGTTCAAAAAATTGAAGATATCAGGATCAGCAAACGCCAGTTCGTGATTGAAAGAGCAAAAGCTTTACTGAAAGAATTGACTCAGGAAACTTTGCCGGATTCACAAGAGCTGTCTGACGAAGTAGCTCAATCCGTGCGCATGATGGAAGTTGCAGAATACGGTAAAGAAAGACTTCCTGCCGGTCCAGACGTTGATGCCAGCGACGAACTCATCGTAGTAGAAGGTCGTGCAGATGTCTTGACCTTGTTAAAGCATGGTTTCAAGAACACTATCTCTATGAATGGAACTTCCTGCCCTCAGACCATTAAGGATCTGAGCAAGATAAAATCTGTCACTGTTTTCGTTGACGGCGATCGCGGCGGAGATTTAATCGTACGTGAACTCCTAGGAGTTGCGGACGTTGATTTCGTCACCAAAGCACCAGATGGAAAAGAAGTTGAAGAACTAGCTAAGAAAGAAATTCATCAGGCTTTAAGAGGCAGAATCACTGCAGAACAAGCTAAGCTCGACTTAGGCGTTAACAATGATGGTACTTTGAAAGAGCCTTCCGATCGCATGGTGGAAAGAAAATCTTTCAATGCCGGCCGCGAACCACGAGATCAAAATACCTACCGCAGCAGGAATGATTCTCGCGACTCTCGTGATTCCCGCAGCGATTCCCGCGGAAGATATCCTAGCCGACCATCTGCACCAGTTCAAGCTCCTGTAGCTAGAGAAAAACGCTTGACTCCGGCAGAAAAGAAAATCTTCAAGGAAACCTTGGAAGCTCTCTTCGGCACGAAAGGTGCATGCATCTTTGACCAGAAGCTGAACGTCTTAGGAAAAGTTCCTTTAAGTGAATTAAGCTCAACTGTAAAAAGCCTCAACGGCGGCATTTACGCCATTGCTCTGGATGGAGAAGTTGATATGGAGTTAGTTAGTCTAGCAGAACGCTACGGCATAACTCACGTTGTTGGAACAACTTCAAAAGTAACTGACGGGCATAAAGTAAGTGTGTTGGTTGAAGCGGAATTGTAAATTTATAATTTTTTATTTCTTTTAAGGTGAATTTCAAATTAATCATCATACCTTTCTTTTCTTCTCTTTTCTTGTGATTTACAACTGAGCATTTATAGTTCTGCTCCTGCGCGACGATATCGGTGAAAATAAAATGACTGAAATCATTGATATACTAGAACAAATGCAGGAAGAAAAATCTTATGACTCGGATCAATCCGATTTTGAAAATAATCCTATGCCGGAACAGCCTCAACCACTCTTACCTCTACAAAAATTGTTGAGGGGCGAATACCGCACCCAAATGGATAAATTAGTTAGGGAAGGATACCTCCCTCTCAGTACTGAAGATATCATGGATCTCCGAAATCTTGTTCTCGGCTATGATTTTCTCTGGAAGAATTATTTTCATACTGATTTTGGCCTGGCGGGAACTTTGGACAATATCTATCTTTTTCCTCATTCTCAACGCTTACGTGCCGTTACTCCTGAAACTCTTCACATTATGGGAGGAATTGCTCTCACGGAAGAAGATCTTAGTCAAGCGCAGATATTTTCAAGGGGTGATCTTATCCTCGCTCGAGACTTAACCGAAAAAGAAGCTAAGAAGAGTCCTCTCTGGTTGGCTTTCGCAGATGGCAATCAGGATCGTCTGGAGCGTTATATAGAAAACACTTTCCGTTTCGGTAAAGACAAATATGGTTATCAAACCATGATGGGCATTTTTACTTTTACAGATTCTTCTCTCCTTGAAAGATCAGTTTCTCTTTCCATGCTCTATGGCGGAGCGCAGGCCATCGGATACGGGCATATCAATTATAGAATGTCTCATTTATTTGGAATATTAGCTGATCGAAAAAAAGAAATAAATCTTGCTTCTATCCAGAAAGTTGATCTTAAATACGAAGAAAAAGTTGTAGATGCTCATCTGGAATCAAGTCTGGTAGGAATAATGAGACTTATCTTAAAGCGTCAGAAAGAATAATTTCGACACTTTTATATTTTTTTACTAATCTTTTTCGATACCTTTTTATCCTTCTTTCCTTTCTCTCAATCTATGGTGTTTGATGTTATCATCGGCCGTTCTAAAAAAGATGTAGAGAAGTACGGCAAAAGAGGAACAGTATTTCTGGGAAAACAATACGTCCAGATGGGGCAATCCACTTCTTTATCCAACCCGGTGTGGATGGATGTAGCCAGCGCGCATGTCGCTTTCATTGTCGGTAAACGCGGCAGCGGAAAATCCTACACCATGGGCATGATTGCTGAAGGCTTAGCTGACCTCCCTCTCGAAATCAAACAGAATCTTTCTATTGTTCTTTTAGATACCATGGGCATTTACTGGACTATGAAATATCCTAACTTTCAAGATGCGGAACTGCTTCGGGAATGGAAAATAGATTCGCGGGGGTTAGACGTCAAGATCTATACCCCTACTGGTTTTTTTTATGAATACAAGAACGAAGGAATTCCTACGGACTTTCCTTTTTCCATACGTCCTTTAGATGTCGGTCCGCATGACTGGTGCACTGCTTTCAATCTTGATCCAAACTCTGCTGAAGGGGTACTCATCACCAAAATTGTGCAGAATTTATCTCCAGAAAAGAGTTATGATTTAGATTATCTTATCGAGAAAGTGAAGAATGACAGCGAAAGTGACAAAGTAGTGAAAAGCGTAGTCATTAATCAATTTGAAAAGGCCAAGGGCTGGGAAATTTTTTCGAAAGAAGGAACTCCTTTGAAAGACATTGTCGCTCCCGGGCAAGTGACTGTTTTGGACGTAAGTCCGTATGCTACCATGGCGTCCGGCTGGGAAATTAAAGCTTTGGTAGTTGGTTTGATCTCCCGCAATTTGTTCAATCAACGCATGTTAGCCAGAAAAACGGAAGAGTTCAAGAGTGTTGATGCCGCCATGCATTATTTTACTAAAAATGTTGAAGAAAAAATGGAAGAACCGTTAGTATGGATCGCTCTTGATGAAGCGCATGAACTGCTACCTAAAGACGGAAAGACTGCCGCTACTGATGCGTTGATCACTATCCTCCGTGAAGGTCGTCAACCAGGCATCTCACTAATTCTAGCTTCGCAACAACCAGGAAAAATTCATACTGATGTCATGACCCAATCTGATATTGTCATTGCTCATCGTCTCACGGCCAGATTAGATATAGAAGCCTTAAGCCAATTAACTCAGAGTTATATGCGTCAGGGATTGGAACAGGAAATTGATCACCTGCCTCGAGTCAAAGGTTCAGCCGTTATTTTTGACGACGCTAATGAAAGAATTTTTCCGGTACAGCTTCGGCCGAGATTTACCTGGCATGGCGGCGGAAGTCCTACTGCGCTCTCGGGGAAGAAAGAATTTTTCTCTAAGAGCTTAGAAGAACTTAAAAAATTATAGTGTCGCTTTTAAAAATATACTTCTTATGATTTTGCAAAATATGATCTAGATATTGTCCTACTCGAGGAGGAAGTGCTTTGGTGTCGTACCTTATTATTACTTTATCTTCTGAAAATACTACTATTCTATCGCTGTGCAAATCACATTTTTTGTCCTCAATAAAAAGATAGTCTTCATCATCCGTTTTCTTAGTGAAATAACAGTAGGTGCGCCCGCCGATAGTTATCACATCATAGTCTCCCGGTTCTTCATCGATAAAAATTGAATATCCCTTGATCTCGAAAGGATACGGGGGAGAGACCGGCGGAGGAAAAGTATCGACACAGCTGCTTAAAGTCAAAGAAGTCAAAACCGCAGCCAATCTAGAAAGGTAGTTCATTATAACCGCGAATTTTTAATTTATTTTCCTGCGAAATAGTATTTTTATTAATCTGTTCCACTGCTGTTTGCAATAAGAAATCAAGGTTTTGCTGGCTCTTCTGATCTAAATCATCTCGTTGCCACAAAAATAAATTTCCGTCAGGAGAAGTGATGGTTATACTTTCCGCTGTCGCTTTACATCCCGGATCAGAGATATAACTTACTTTTCCTTCTGGTCTAGGAATTCTCATATAACAGTTATCATCGCTATCTTTGGTATAAACTGCTCTTGCTTCTTCAATCGCGACGGGATAATCAACAAAACTAGTTTTGGGAGTACAGCTAGAAAGTAAGGAGAGAATACCTGCACACCATGCTTTTTTCACTTATACTTTCATCTCTTTTAGTCTTTTAACTCTATTCTCAGTACTGGGGTGGGTGCTGAACAACTCCAAAAAGGAACTTGCTTTCAGAGGATTAGCAATAAACAAATGTGCGGTCGCTTCAGTTTTACCCATGCGCGCAAAAGGATAGTTATGTACATTCTTCTCAATTTTTTCCAATGCCGAAGCCAGTGCTAAAGGATCTTTGCTGAGATGTGCACCGGTCTCATCAGCTTGATATTCGCGTGATCGTGAGATAGCCAACTGAATGACCATAGCCATGAGCGGAGCAAGGATAGCCAGAAGCAATAATTCTAGTATATTTGATCCACTGCTTTGATTATCATCTCGATTCATGCCTCCAAAGATTGCCGCCCAGCGCGCCATCATCGCGATGTATGAAATAACACCGGCGACAGTCGCTGCTATGGTGGAAATAAGAATATCTCTATTCTTGACATGTCCTAGTTCATGAGCTAACACTGCCCGTAATTCTTTTTCTTCCAGAAGCTGCAAAATTCCCGTGGTTACGGCTACTGCAGCATGATCAGGATTTCTGCCGGTGGCAAAAGCATTACTTTGCGGCGTATCGATAATGTACACTTTGGGCATAGGAAGATGTGCTTTGCTAGCAATTTCTTTAATCATGGCATAAAGCCTTGCATATTGCTTTTTATCTGCTAGTTTTGCTTTATACATCCATAAAACTATCTTGTCTGACCACCAGTAGGATACAAAATTCATTCCCCCGGCAAAAATAAGGGCCATGGTTAAACCGGTTTTTCCGCCGGCCCAGGCGCCGATAAGAAGCAATAAGCCCGTTAAACCGCTTAACAACAGTACAGTCTTTAACTGATTTTTAATGGTCATTGTATCTTACTAGCATGACTATTTTAAATAACTTATGTTACTATTTTACTAAGGTAGAAAAGAAAAAAGTAAGTTCATAGCAAATTATATAAACGTAAAAACTTTAGTAAAGTAAAAGATGGTTTTAGAACATATTTTTCCTGAAGACTGGCTGGAACGAAAAGGAGTATATGCCTTCCTCTTAGGAATCGGATATTCTATCATTGGATTACTGATTGCTTCTATTTTATTTCCCGGCGATCCGGCTCTGGTGGCGGTTGCTTTTACTTCCATGCTGCTCCTTCCGGAATTATACAAGATTTTCTCTATTGAAGAAAGGCAGGAAGGTTTAGAACAGCATGTTTCCTTCCGCAGTCTCTGGAGAGATGACATTGAAATTGTGCGCATCTACATTTTCCTTTTTTTAGGAATTATGCTGGTGTATTCCGTGGGAACCATTCTTCTCCCTGAATTGCAGGCCAATAACTTATTTCGTGAACAGCTAGAAATTCGCTTCGGACAAGGTTTTTCTGGTAATGCTATTGCTGATAATGCTGTAGCAGGTCAGGCCACCGCAACTTTTTCCAGCGGTTTATTTTATTCATTATTGACCAACAATTTCCTAGTGCTCATGGCTTGTTTCATCTTAGCGCTTCTGGCCGGTGATGGAGCAATTTTCCTCATTGCCTGGAACGCTTCGGTCTGGGGGACTATCTTTGGACTTACTGCCAAGAATGCTGCAGCATTTGCCGGAAAACATCCTCTGTATTTTTTCGGCCTCATTATGGCTATCGTCTTCCCGCACATGATTTTAGAAGCAATTTCCTACTTCATGGCAGCCATCTCCGGCAGCGTCATCTCCAAAGATGTGTTGTTAGAACAATTTGCCTCTGACCGCTTCTTTGCAGTTTTTGGATTTAATCTTTATCTGCTTTTATTTGCCCTGCTCTTTTTATTGCTGGGAGCAATTATGGAAACTTTTGTTTTGAATAATGTAGATATCTATCAGCAGATCATTCAGATGAGCTTTAAGGCTATGGGCGGGTAGATAATTTTCTCAATTCTTACTTTCTTCACCCATGCGGCTTACAAACCTCATAAAAATCGCATTGCCCGCCATTCCATTTGCATAAAGGGCTTACTGTTTTAGGATAATCATTTTTTTCTTCCGTAATTGACGTATGGGCATGAATCAATTCAATCTCCCGCTTAGCTAATTTCAATAATTCTTCGTCTACTGGAACTAGCTTCAGCTTATGTCGCAAAAAGAAAATTCCGGCTTTAGACGGTAATTTGCCATGTTTCTCAAAGTACAAGAGGCTGTAAATGGCTAGCTGCAGTCGGATACTATCTTTAACTTCCAGGCTGGCATTGGTTTTGTAGTCAATGATGTGCACTTCA
>DATDUF010000097.1:0-5982 GCA_035290485.1 Candidatus Nanoarchaeia archaeon | reverse complement strand
TTATTCTTAGATAGTTTTAATCTTTCTAATTCCCGCAGCCACATCAAGCCAATCTTTATCATCAGTCTATTGAACTTATCCGATATTTTATAGGTTTTCTTAAACAAGTCATATTCAATTAAACCCATGCCGCGCATCGGAGTGAGAATTCGATCATAGAATTGGCGCTTGTTGTAAGACATTCTTGCTTCTTGCTGCAAAGGCGACTTCCCTTTTTCTTTTACAATGACCTTTCCTTCGTGAAGATTGTTGGCAAACAAGCCCATCTCTGTTTTTCCGATTTCCCCGCCGTTGCTGACCATATATTTAACTAGCATCTTAGCTACTTCTTCTTGTTGCTCCGTAGCAAAAATTATGGCATAGATATCGTCAGAAAGATTTTGCTGATCTACTAAGATAACCATTTGTATAACAATGGTATATTAATATATAAATATTACATTACTTTACCTTCTAGTGGTTAATTGGCGCGTTAATAAGGAGAACGGTAAATTAGCTGTAGAATCTGCTTGAAAGGCAAAAGATTTATAAATAAATTGGGCTCCAAGTTGTTTTATGGGACGTATCAAAACTACCTTTATCAAGCGAAAAACAAAAGAACTTTTGAATATGCACGGTAGCAAGTTTACTTCTGAGTTTGAACAGAATAAGAAGGTTACTGCAGAGTACACCAAAGGTGGCAGTAAAAAACTGCGTAATGTTATTGCCGGTTATTTGACTCGACTTAAGAAGCAAGAAGAGTAAGTATAATTTCAAAATACATTTTCATTTCTTTTAAATCTGTTTCAAATTTATTTTATCTAATTACTATTTTTTTACTATCTCTTTCTGAAGATTTCTTGATCCCGCTTTACGATAGAACTCCCCTAAACTTTATAAAGAAACTGCGGTTCTATCGTTGATAGTGGCTCTAAAAAAGAAGACTGCAGACGGAACAGAATTAAAGAAAGCGGTAGCTAAAACTCCCAAGACTAAGAAAGATCTGGAAGTTAAAGCAGCAGATTCCAGTTCTGATTCCAGAACCGGCAAATCAATTTCTCTCCAACCCGAACTTAATATTGCTCTCGTGGGCCATGTTGACCACGGAAAAACTACTCTTACTGAACGCTTGAGTGGGAAATGGACTGATACTCACTCTGAAGAACTTAAACGTGGAATTACCATTCGTTTAGGATATGCGGATTTTTCCATTTACTTCTGTGAAAAATGTCATTATTACACTACTAAAAATAAATGTATCAAATGTAATAACGAAGTAGTCTTTCAGCGAAAGATATCGTTAGTAGATGCCCCTGGACACGAATCATTGATGGCTACCATGCTTTCCGGAGCAGCTATCGTTGATGGTGCTTTATTGTTAGTGGCTGCCAACGAGAAATGTCCTCAGCCGCAGACGAAAGAACATCTCATGGCTCTTCATATCAGCGGCATAAAGAATGTTATCATCGTGCAAAATAAAATAGATTTAGTTTCGTATGAAGAAGCTCTAGCTAATCACCAAGAGATTAAAGAATTTTTATCTTCCACCGAATACCGTGATGCTCCAATCATCCCTATCTCAGCACGAGCTAACGTGAACATTGATATTTTACTTAATGCCATTCAGGAACATATTCGCACTCCCGTACGTGATAAAGAAAAAGAACCGCTGATGTTAGTGGCAAGATCTTTCGATATCAACAAACCTGGAGCCAGACCGGAAAAATTAGTTGGTGGCGTTCTTGGTGGTACAGTTAAGCAAGGGAAATTTAAGGTTGGCGACAGTATTGAGATCTGCCCTGGCTATATGGTCGAAGAAAAAAACAAAAAGATTGCTAAAGCTTTAAAATCAACTATTGTTCAAATTTATTCCGGTGGCGAGCCCGTTGATGAAATTCTTCCTGGCGGCAGTATGGCCCTAGGAACAACTCTCGATCCATCAGTGGTGAAATCAGATTCATTGACCGGCTCAATTGTGGGATTGCCGGGAAAAATTCCTCCGATTCATTACCAAGTTAACCTGGAAACATTCCTTCTGGAAAGGGTAGTCGGAACGAAAGAAGAGACCGAAGTAAAACCTTTAGCTAAGGGCGAAGTTTTAATGTTGAACTGTAACTCTGCTGCCACGGTAGGCGTGGTCGTTGATCCATCAAAGAAAAACACCTTGTGCGCCTTAAAAAAGCCCGTCTGTGCAAATCCTGGCGATAGAATTACTATCTCACGAAGAGTAGGGGATAGATTTAGATTAATTGGTTATGGGATATTGAAGTGACTATGGATCAAGAATTTATCCAGTTGATAGAACAGCTCCAAAAGAAAGCGCAGAAAAATATGCCTGCCCTAAAGGTTCTGGTGGGCACCATTCTAGAAAAAAAAGTTACAGATAAAATAGAAATTGAGCATACCTTAGATACTCTCCTCGATTATACCATGCTGGGTTTAGGAAAAGAAGAATTTGAACGGTTGAATGATTATTACGGATCTGTAAACAAAGATCATGCTAATTTTTATTGGCGGCATTATAGAGATATGCTTGGTTCAGATTAGTCCTTCAGAGTAATCAACAACTCTTTTATAGTATCATGCTTTAATTCTGCACATGGTCAAGCTCATTACCTACAATATTGAATATTGCGAAGGGATGGAAGGTATCTGGTATCAATATCTTCAATTATGGAAAATCTTTTTTCCGCCCAAAAATATCAATCGACGGTTAGTCGCGGCACTTCATAAATTAAATCCTGATATTTTGGCTTTGATAGAAGTAGATATCGGCTCTCTACGCGCCCGAGGAAGAGATGAAGTTAAGTTTCTGGAAGAAGAATTGAAGTTGAATAGTTTTGTGGAAAAAGTCAAGTATCCTTTGACAGGATGGCTAAAACTGTTTCATCATATACCTATCCTTAACAAGCAAGCTAATGCCATCATCTCTCGTTTTCCTTTTACGAATGTAAAATATCACGTCTTTCATGAAGGAACAAAAAGGATGGTCATTGAAGCTACCGTACGCTGTCCGAAGCCTGTAACTCTGCTGGCGGCGCATCTAGCCTTGGGAAAAAAAGCTCGCACGCGACAAATTAAAGAATTAATTAAGATCGTCAACCACATAAAAAATCCAGTTATTTTGATGGGAGACTTCAATACTTTTAATGGAGAAGAAGAAATAAAAGAGTTGCTGAAAAAAACTCATCTTAGCGATTTAATAAGTTTAGATAAAGATTCTAGGCCGCTGACCGAACCGGCCTGGCATCCTTCTCGGCGTTTAGATTACATTCTTACTTCTCCACAGATACATGTAAAAAAATATTCGGTGCTACACTTTTCTTTCTCAGATCATCTGCCCTTGATGATTGATTTTGAATTCAGGAAAAATAAAATTAGAGGAAAAGTAAAAAGAGAAAAAACAAAACGAGAAATGCAAACCAAACGTATATAAATTCTGAAGAAATCATCCTACCATGAATAAAATAGCTCTGGCCGTGCTGGCAGCAGGTTTTGGTGCGCAGCTCTTAAAATTGATTATACTTTTTTTCCGGCATAAAACGCTCTCTTGGCATGATCTGGTGGTTACCGGCGGCATGCCTTCTTCCCATTCTGCTTTTGTAGTGGCGCTGGCTACCAGTATTTATCTGCAAGAAGGTTTATCCACTTCGTTTGTAATCAGTCTGGTGCTGGCCCTGATTGTGCTTAGAGATGCTTTTGGGGTGCGCCGAACGGTAGGCATGGAAGGAAAACAGATCGAAAGACTGCTGAAACTGCATAAATTGAAGTCAAAATTTCACTATTCTTTAGGTCATACTCCTTTAGAAGTCGCCGTAGGAGCAGGATTAGGCCTCATCGTTTCCGGGGCAGTTTCCCTCTTTATATAGTGTTTTTTAGGCTATTTTCGATTCTCTCTAATAAATTTAGCGAAAAGTTTATAAACTAAAGAAAGAGGGTTTATTGTAAAATCTTATTACCGAGCTGAAAGATGACGTTACGCAAATCATTAAAAGAATGTCCCGAATGTGCCAGTCGCAATATTTTTAGGAACACTGAAAAGGGAGAAACTATTTGTCGTGACTGCGGTTTAGTTATTGAAGATCGCATGGTTGATTTCTCACAAGAATGGAGAAGCTTTGAAGACGATGGCGGGCAAGACAGCAAGCGCCGAACCGGAGCTCCTTCCAGCGCCACTCAATTCGATCAAGGATTAGGTACGGAAGTAGGTACCACTGCAGATTTTTACAAGTTAGGTTCAGATCGTGAACGAGATCGCTTCTTCAGATTACGAAAATGGAACATTCGCATTAGTACTGCTATCGAACGAAACTTAAAAGTAGCTCTGGCAGAATTAAAACGTGTCAGTTCATACTTGAGATTACCTAAATCAGTAGAAGAAGAAGCAGCTCGCATTTATCGTTCTGCAGTGCAAAAAGGTCTCGTAAGAGGAAGATCCATGGAATCTGTGGTCGCTGGTGCTTTGTATGCTGCTTGTCGCAGACATGAAATTCCTCGAACTCTGGATGAGATGGGCGAAGCTTCCGGTATTGAGAAAAAAGAAATTGGAAGAACCTATCGCTTCGTAACCCGAGAGCTGGAAATCAGCATCCGACCTAGCAACCCTGCCGATTACATTCCTCGCTTTGCTTCAGCTTTGAAATTAAGTCCGGAAACGCAATCCAAAGCCGTCGAGATTTTGGAACAGGCTCGCGATATTGAGTTGACCTCAGGTAGAGGACCTACTGGAATTGCTGCAGCGGCCTTGTATGTTGCCTCTTTAATTCATGGAGAAAAGCGAACGCAGAGAGAAGTAGCAGATGTGGCTGGCGTAACTGAAGTAACTATCCGAAATCGCTATAAGGAACTGATTAAGAAGCTTAAGTTAAGCAAAGACGTAGAAAAAGTCAAGAAGAAATAATATTATTTATTATTATTATTTAAATTTAATTTAAGGTTGAAGAGATGTTCTATAGTATTGTATTACAATAAGAGATAATCTAACATGAAACCGCTTTACATCAATCACGCTGAAGATCCGGATGGGATCATCTCCCTAGCTCTAAAGATGCGCCATCATTCTTCCCAGAGTAAACCTCTCGCTGGTCAACACATCTTTGTACGATATGATCGAATTGCAGAAGCCTTTAAGGAAGCGGTGGCCAAAGTAGATAACTACGATCTTGTTTCTGTCGCTGACATCGATGCTAATCCTCGCTTAGTGAAAGCCGGAGGCTCTGACTTTTCGTTGATAGAACAACTGGCTGCTAACAAACTGGTGTCCTGGTATGACCATCATGATGGCACTCAAAAGCACGCGGATAAACTTACTGAATTAGGAGTAAGTGTCATTCATGATAAAAATCAATGTGCAGCCATGCTGATTGACCAGGCTCATAATAAATTTTTACCACAGGGGATTGCTCCAGATCCTTATGAACGAAAATTAGCAAAAATTGCTCAGGCGCATGATTACAAAAATATTTCCAGCGATCATCCTAATATCCAAGTAGGGAATCAACTAGAAAAAATAATTGCCCTGGCCAATGAAAGTTTAGATTACGACCTCTTGTTGTATCTCTCCTTTGCCTTAGCTGAGGAATATTGTTTTGATGAAGATTTCAAATTACTGCCGCAATGGCAGGATTATGTTAATCAATTTGATCAGCGATCAGAGGCGGCATATAAAGAGCTTGACAAAACTGTAGAAATAAATCCTGTCGGAGACCATCGCATCCTTTTTGGCTATTCCTCTCCGTTGCTATCCCAGAAACCAGGTTCCTTTTATCTTCGTCAGAAATATAAACAACAAGCAGATGTTTTTGTGTGCTTATTCAAATCTCCCACTAGAAATCATATTATCCTAAAAAATGAAAATTCTAATTACCCTGTAATCTCTTTATTAGAGAACCTGGGCGGTGGCGGCCGCGGTAATGGCGGGGGTTTTTCTTTAGATTATGATATAACTTCGGAAAATTATCAGACCGTAAAAGAGATGCTTCTTTTCCGGATGGAATATTCACA
>DATDUF010000096.1:0-5606 GCA_035290485.1 Candidatus Nanoarchaeia archaeon | reverse complement strand
CCTTCCGCAGTCTTTTCTGCATCCAATACTTTATCATTCGCAGTATTTGCTACAGCACTTTTCCCCCAATATTCCGCAGCAATAGCGCGATATTCATTTTTTACCAATTCATCGCCGCCAGCAACCAAGGCATGTTGTTCGGTATTATACAAAGCTTCCTGGGCGTGATCATCAACAGTCAATTCTTTACTCTGCATCTGTTTTCCTAAATTTACAATCGGCGCTTGTAATTTGAAAGCTTCTTGTATCTTAGCTGAAGTAGCCGTTTCGTCTCCTCTCTGGCGAGCATCAGCAATTAGTTCATGCAGTTTATCATACGACTTTATTTCCTGTCGTAAAGCAGATATCTCAGCCTTTGCTTGTTTCTCTTTAGCACTATCATAATTATGGAGTGCGCTGGCAGCGTCCAATAAACTATCTCCTAATGAGGCTTCTCCACCTACAGAGCTAAGAACGCCGCCTACTGCAAGGGTTCCTGCTACTACTTTCATACTGGTATATCGTATTCCGGCGCCTAGCTTTGTCAAACCTTTTCCTCCATAGTCTAGAACTATGTCCCCAATGTTATCATGATGACTAAAGACACCAGATTCCTCCCCGTCACGCTGCTTCATCTTATCCCGTAAATTTTGCTGGGCGATCTCTTTCAATTCAGTCACACGATTATCAACCGCCTTATCATAGGAATCTTTTGCAGCTCTCCATTCAGGTGTATCAACCAAGTCCGGACGAGCAGCAGCAATGTGATCTAAGACTACTTTTGAGCCGGCAATGTCACCATAATATTGAGCATAGTTCTGAGCTTGACGCAGAGCATTTTTCCCACTGCCTAAGAGATCATCGATCTGTTTTTCAGTTTGGCCAACATTTTCTCCAGAAAAACGTTTGCTTACAGATAAATCTCTAATCTTATCTGCTACTGTAGGGCCAAGATAGGTCTGCAGGAGCTCTAATTTTTTATCTTGAGGCAAATCAGAATTCGTGATCATCTTCCCGACAGTTTCATCGTCACCGTACGCGCTCAGCAAGGCTAATTTAGAAGTTGGCTGTTTAAAATCCTGAGTCAACCCGCTGAGATCGTTGTTGATCTTTTGGAGTGCTTTGTTATTTTTTTCAATTCTATTTTCAAGGTTGGATTTTTGTTGATCTAGAATCTGAAGTTCTTTTTCGGCATTATATACTGAACGGCGGATAATTTCAGTCTCTGTTTCTATATCGCCTAAGACACTAAAAAAATCACGCCCGCTTAGATGAAATTCCTGGCTTTTTTGTAGTTCCGCTCTCAGCGGGGCGATTTTTGCTTCCTGATCTTTGATATCTTGAATAGTTTTGCCCAGCACCGCTTTATTACGAGTTAGGTCGCTTTCAGCATCATCTCTTTTTTTTCCTAATTTCTGGGCATCTGCCAATTTATCTTTCAGTAGCTCAGTTTCCTTGGCTTGCTCTTCTGCCTGCTTTTCCCGTTCTTGTTCAAGAATAAAATTTTGCTTCCATTCCACTCCTTCCGGAGATTTTTCCCGTCGTAAGACTTCCGAAACTAGTTTTTGATTTGCTTGTTTGACATCTTCATCACTTACAGCACAAGAAGCAGTTCCCGCACAAGACTGGTGCGTTGCCTCCAGCTGTTGTTGTTCTGACCTGGCTAAATCTACTCTAGCACCAGTATACAAATCAAATACTGCTAATTCCTTCCCAATTCTTTTCTTGTTCAGAATATCATTAATTTTTTGTTGATCTTCTGCACTTACGGGAAAACCATGTTCGTCGAGATTGATACCGTAATCCTGACGTAAAGATTGTATTTTTTCCTGGGCATCATTATATGATTTAACCATAGCACTCAATTTCTGAGTATATTGGGGTTGATCCAATTGATTAATGTCAATGCCAACAGTTTTCAAAAGATGGGCACGCAAGGCAGGATCTTCCGTAAAAGGTTGATTTTGTAATAAGCTGGAAACTTCGCCAAAGCGATGCTGTTGGATCAGAACCTGGATTTTTTGTAACTTCTCAGCATTTTCAGAAGAAGTCAGCAGGGTTGCTTTTCCCAGCGTTGTTCCAATATTAGTGGGGATAGCTACTCGTTTTGAAACTTGATTACTAGCAGGATCGTATACCTCATAAAAAGAAGTAGTTGTTCCTGCTTGTTGATCTCGTGCCAGCATCAGATTACATTGTTTTGATCCTTCACAGACTACATTTTTCATCAACATATTTTTTCCGAGGATAATTTCCTGTCCTTCGGTTTTTGCTTGCGCTAAATCACCGAGATTGTTGAGAAAGGAATTCCAATTGTACTCCAACCCTTCCTTGGTGACCGTAGCAGAAATACTGACGGTTTTGAAACGAGGCTCGCTAAAAGTATCTCCCGTTGCTGTGGCCGTAGCAACTAGTTTACCAATACTCAGCGCCGTTGCTCCAGCCTGACAATTAAAACATCCGGAATGGATGACGTCATCTAACTCATTGCGAATGATTTTCAAAGAAGCGCCATTTTGTTTGGTATCGATACGGCTGTATTGATCGTCTGAATACACTGCTTGACCACGCACATTGATTTGCTTTTGCGGTGCACCAAGATAATCAAATTCAGAAACTCCATTAATACCTACGAAATGTGGTTCTTTCTCGGAAAGTGAAACACTGCCGGTGACTAAATCATAAAAACCAAGATCTACTTTTCCTTTCGCGGTAACGATTGTTTTTCCGGTGTCATCACTTTTTTTAATATACACTTCTGCATTGTCATTCAAATTTCCTTGCGGGGGGCGCACTTTTTGTAGATTATCAATCACTTCTTTGACAGTAGATTGTGAAGAGGATGTGATAGCTGATTTGGGAGAATAATCTGATTGGTCGGAAATTTTAGATAAATAAACCTTGAGCGTGCTTTCTCCTTTGTTCTGCCCCTGCGTTTTAGCCCCGGCGCGAGAATCTTTATCGACGATAATAGTTTTCTGATCATTGCTCATTACATCATAAGCATCAACGCGATTCTCTTCTTTATGAAATTCAAAACGGCCGTCTAGATATACTTTTGCTGTTTCTAATAATGCATTTCTGGCTTCAATATTTCCGTTGTTATGGATGATTAAGGTTCCTTCTCTATTGCGAAATTGCGCAAACTGATGTTCGTTGTTGAGATTGACAATTCCTGAAACCGGTCCGGCAATTTCTAAAGTTCCATCAACTTGAAATTTGAAATTAACTGTTTTTCCTGGAGCCAGATCAAATTTCTGCTCCTTTCCCTGCGCATCTTTGAACACCAGATTTCCATTTTTTTGGTCGTACTGAATTTTTCTTTCTCCATCCCCTTGCACGGAAACTTCCTGCACACCCTGCTCTTGCTTGCGGATGATTTTAAAACCGTTGGCAATAGCCACGATGTTTTGAACTGAAGTATCTCCTTTAAATTCGTTCAAGCTAATAGTTTTCTTGCCGTTAATTAAGGTGCCTTCTTGCGCGTTATACTGAAAATCGCTGCCTATATCGTTAAAAGTATAGGTGGCCGCAAATTTTTGGGTGAAGTACTGGGCAGCAGCCTCTTTCTGTCCTGGGCCGAGCTGTAAAAAGTCGCGCAAGGTGGTAGAAACTGCACTGGCATAACTGCTGGAATAAAACTTGTCGTCAGCGAGAGGATTTTTTCCCAGATTATTGAGATCAGCAAAGTATTTGAAATCGACTTCACTGTTTAAGCCCACATTATTTTGGTTCTTGTAAAATTCTAAGGCTAAAGCAGCAAGATAATTGTTGCTTAAGAATTCAGCTTGATTAGCCGGGGAAAGTTTCTCAAAATTAGCAGCTGTCCATAATCCAGAGTCCTTGCTGAATTGGTCATAATATTGATCAGAAGTTGATGAGGCAGCTCCTCCGGCGGAGGAAATATCTTCAGCCACAGCAAAGGGGCTCGACATAAGCAAAAAGATATACACCAGAGCCATGACTTGAGTTTGAGTAGATTTCATTTTATTCTGAACTTACCACGGTAACGGTAACTTTTTGTTGATCGGTCTCCCCTTCTGTATCGGTAACCGTAAAAGTAATAACAAATTTTCCGGCTTGGGTTATGATTGCATCTATGCTTCCATCTTGAGCAATAGGAAATAATTCTGAATCAGAGGAGAATTCCAATAAATCATTCGTGGGATGCTCAGCAATGAGAATCTCCTGCCATTGATCTCCAACTCGAAAAGTTTTATCAGAAATATAGTGTAATGAAGGCGCTTGACTTTCTGGAAAGTCATTACGCACCGCGAACATAAAAGATAACGGAGCTTCTTTATTCTCTTCGCTGATGGAATAAATAGTTACCGCGGGATCAAAAGGAAAAATAGTAGCCTGATAAGGTAAGTTGATTAAGTCGGTTGGATCAAGATGAGGAAATTGTAATTTTTCTACTGAAGAAAGAATTTTTCCTAAGCTGCTGGGAATTGCTGCAGAAAAGGCATCCAAGGTTTTGATGTCGCCGCTAGCCTGAGTGATCTTGAGCGGTAATTTGAAATTAGCTTCCACGGTTGTTTCCTTTATACTGACCGTAGCTTTAGCTTTGCTATAATCAGGTTCAACCAGAATTTTTTGTTTGGCGAAACTTTCAAAATTACCAACGCAAGAAGGGAAATTTTCTTGCAAGTAAGCACCTAGATCCAGCTCCATTTTAGTTCTTGAAATTCCTGCTGCGCCGTTGATCCAGGCATAATTCACCAAGCCATAATCCATCAGCAGGATTTTAGAATCTTTCTCCGGATAAATCACCCCGCCTTGCATGGCTAGCAGATAGATTGCTGGATCAACTGTTTTTTGAATGCAATCTTCTACCAATGACTGCACTGCACCAGAGATACCTAAGCCTTGTTGAGCTTGTTGTTGCTCCACTTCCAACGGCGCTTTCTTCATCTGGCTGAAAACGTAAAAGAACAAGGCGGAGAGAAGCAAAATAGTTATACCTACTACTAGAAAAATGGTTACTTGTCCTCTTTTTGACATCAGCCGGAATGAAGAAATTTATCTATATAAAGATTTGCTAAAAATGAGCTTAAATTAAGAACAAGAAAGATACAAAAAAAATAAAGAAAAAAAGAGCTTTACTGCATTCTGGAATGCGCTCTGCGGCTAGGCCGTGCTTTTTCATGGCCCTTGCCCTTGCCTCTCATGCCGCGGGATTTCTTTCCGGCGGAAGTAACTCCATGGAAGGCTCTGCTTCTGTTTTTCTGAGCAGAAATCCAGTTGATATTGGCATCAGCTTTGATTACCGGATGTTCCGGATCAACCATGATGATTTCATACCAGTAAAATTCTCCGTCCTGGGCCACCCAGTAGGAATTAAGAACAACCATGTTCAGAAACTTCTTCTGGGCTCGCTCTTCCGCGATAACCTGGTAGCTCTTGTGTAAAGTAAGTCTGGTTCCAAAGCGCTTTGGTCGTCTACCGCCTTTGATTTGCGGCCGAGTGTGCCCACCGCGGGAAACTCGTTGCCTGACTACGATGTATCCTTGTTTGGCTTTGTAGCCTAAAGAACGTGCTCGATCCAAGCGAGTAGGATGTTCTATTTTGGTAGTAGCCGTTTCCTGTTTCCAGGCTAGAAGTCTTTCTCTCCATAATTGGCTATT
>DATDUF010000095.1:0-5154 GCA_035290485.1 Candidatus Nanoarchaeia archaeon | reverse complement strand
TATCGTCAGGACTTTTGCTCCATTTGTTGCCGGCATGGGAAAAATGAAATATTCTTCTTTTCTAATCAACAATATTATAGGCGGAATAATCTGGGTCTTCCTTTTCGTGCTAGCCGGCTATTTTTTAGGAGGTTTATCCATCGTCAAAGAGAATTTTTCTATCTTTATCCTGATCATCATCTTCTTGTCAGTCATTCCGCTCTTGTTTGAATTGATAAATCATTATAGGAAGAAGAATTATCATAAGGCAGTGTGAAGTTAATTAAAAATGATTTATTTTATATTTTACCACTCATCATGCTCATGTCTGGTGTAGACAACAGGCTTGTCTTTGACAATCATAGAATGTTCAAACTGGGTGACCATGCCGCCGGAAACTTCTACCAAAGGCGGATAAGATTGGACAATTCCTAACTGCTGCAATTCGCGCATCCCTAAGGCAGCCGGACCTTTGCTGAATTGTCTGGTAAGCCATCTAGTAGTAAAGGGAAGTCCTTGCTGAGTTTTGACAAAATCCATTATTTTTTTTGCGTATGGTGAACGTACTCCGCGCTCGCGATCGACCATGAAAATAGTTGCCGGCCCTTTTTCTTTGATCAATCCTTGGCCGTTGGTGACGAATGGTTCGATGGCGATCTGCCAGTTTTCTTTTAATTCAGTTTTATCTTTGTTGTTGAAGCTAGGGATAGAATATCCTCCATGTACTTTGTAGCGTTCGATGGTGTGACCGGAAAGATTTTTGACAGTTGTAAATCCCAGAGCTTCTGCCTCAGAAAATTGTGCTTCTCCTAGCTGCCAGAGCGGTGTTCCGGGACGCACCAGCTTGATGGCTGATTTCAGCGCATTTTGTGCCGCCTTGACCAGGTCTTTATGTTCATTGGATGAGCCGACGATAACGGTCATGGCATTGTCCGCCAGATGACCATTGATATGCACGCCCATGTCAACTTTGATGACATCGCCTTCTTTAGAAACAGCAGTATCATCTTCCAGAGGACAGTAATGTGCTGCAGTGTCATTCACAGCCATCTGGGCCCAGGCGATTTGTCCGCCTAAATCCTTGATCCGCTTTTCACAATAATCCATCACTTCCAGAAACGATGTTCCGGGCTTGGACAGTTTTTTTGCTCCTTCATGCTTTACTTGAGAAGCGATCTTTCCAGCGTTGAGAAGAATTTTTTGGACTTCAGGATCCATATCTAAAATCAGGGGAAGAGAGTTATATAAATGTTGCTGTCTCCAGGAAATGCAAAAATCTTAAATATAATTGCCGTTTTTTCTTGCTCACAATTGAGAACGAGTTCTTTACTCTTTGACTTGTTTTTTCTTGTTATACTTTAGGGAGTTGAAATTATGCCTACAAAAGAAACTATTAAGAAAGGAAATAAAGTTAAGATTGAATATACCGGTACATTTGATGACGGCACTGTTTTTGATGCCTCAGAAAAGCACGGTCAGCCCTTAGAATTTGAAGTAGGTGCTGGTCAAGTAGTCAAAGGATTTGATGATGCCGTAATGGGCATGACCAAAGGCGAGGAAAAGAAGATTGTCATTTCTCCCGCAGAAGGATACGGTGAAGTTCGGGCTGATTTACTGAAGAAAGTGCCACGCAAACAATTGCCGCAGGATCAGGAACCAAAAGTTGGTATGATTCTTGCAGTAGGAATGCCTAACGGAATGCAGTTTCCTGCGCGCATTGTAGCAGTCACCAAGGATGATGTGACCATTGATCTGAATCATCCTTTGGCCGGCAAAACTTTGCATTTTAAAATTAAAGTAGCAGATATTGCTTAATTTTTTTTATTTTATATCGTGACTTACTAGTAAAGATTTATAAATAAGGCAGGGTTCAAAGAACAAAAGTAAAGGATACGATTATCGTGTCTATTTAGGAGGAGTAAAGTAAAATGGAAGGAACAGTAAAATGGTTCGATGGGAAAAAAGGTTACGGTTTTATCGTAGCTAGTGATGGTCAAGAATACTTTGTCCACTTCACCGCAGTGCCTAAGGGTTTGCGATTACGTGAGAATGATAAGGTTTCTTTCGACGCTGTTGATACTGAACGAGGAAAACAAGCTCAGAATGTTCAATTGCTAGAGAAAGGACAAGCTGCACCTCGAAAAGCAATGGGAGCAGCCCAAGAAGAAGATTCTTACGAAGAAAACGAAAACGAAGCTTAAGTTTTTATTTTATTTTCTTAATATTTATATATTTTTTATTGTAAGAAAATCTCTACAAAATCTTAAATTCGACCAAAATCATCTTCATAGCGAGTAATGTCATTCTCATCAAAATTACCGAAGGCTATCTCTAAGACCCGGATCTGTTCTGATTCTGAAGATAAGCGATGTCTTGCTTCTCTGGGCACCACTACTTTCTCGCCTTTCTTGAGATATCGTTTTACTCCGTTTATCTCGGCTATGACGCCGTCATCTAAAGCAACCCATAACTCTTCCCGATGCTGATGAGATTGCAACGACAGTCTTTGCTGTGGCTTTACTTCCAGGATTTTTACGGTGCTGATAGCATTCGCAGTGAATTGTTCAAATGTTCCCCAAGGCCTTTCAGTAAGAGATATTACCGTAAGTAATTCTATGGTTCGGAGCTGTTGTAAAGTGTCTTTAGGCGATTGCACAGCAATGCAATCTACAATTTTAGTGGCCGGAAAATCGTTCCCTTCCGGATGAAGCTTATCGCCAAAAAACAAAACATTATCAAGCGGAATATTATGATATTGAGCAAAAGCCTTGATGCCCCATTCTTTATCTAATCCTTTTCGAGTGATGTCAATAGAGGTTGTTCCTCCTATTTTGATATCGTATTTACTATCTCCCAGCAGGTTTCGCAGATAGCCAATCCATTCCTTTCGTTTTGCTCCGTCAGGATCATACGCGGCTTTTAATTCAGAAGGGGCGTGTCTTCCGATAGCTGATAAAGTGATCTGTGATTCCCGATCCTGCAGCTGGTCTTCTTCCGTAGTTAAGGATTTAATCTGATACTGTGAAATGAGTTGCTTGAAGGCAGTCGCAATTTCTTCTTTTTCTTCCGGGGTGAAAGAATGATTGTAGATTACATTTACGGAATTCTCATTAACGATGGAATAGTGTGTTCCGGTAGTGGCAAGAAGATGATGTTTTTCTTTCAATTTAGAGGAGATCATCTCCTGCAAGTCCTGGCTCTTAGTTCCGCTGATGAAGGCAAATTGGTAGCCGTGCTTGATCAGCTTGCTGATCTGTTCAGTCATCTCCGGAGAAATGACTTTGCAGCTTTCACAAATTGTATCATCTACGTCAGCAATGATTACTTTTTTTCCCATGATATTGATTTCCGGGTCAAAGAAACTGTTGGCACGATGATATTTTTCTAAAGTATCAGTGGGGAACCATTGGCCTTTGTGAATGTGGGCAGCAATTTTCCCTTGCGGAGCAAGTTTTTCAAAGCAGTCTTTTTCTATAGATGATACTCCTTCTGGAAGAAGACTTAGGCAAGAAGGATCAAGAATGAAAGCTCCCGCATTAATCAGATTAGAAGGAGCTTCTTCACGTTTCGGTTTTTCAACAAAAGTAATAATTTTATTATTTTCTAATTTGGCTACTCCGAAATTTTCTACATCTTCCCGCGGGGTAAGGGCCATGATGAGAGGTACTTGAGCAGAAAAATATTCCTGTTCCATCTTAGAGAAATTAACATCCATGAGATTATCGCCCCATACTAAAACAAAGGGCTCTTTCAGCTCTTTTGAGGCAAGTTTTACTGCTCCTCCTGTTCCGAGCGGTTCTGTTTCTAAGATGTAGGAGATAGAAACACCTAACCCTTTTCCATCGCCGAAATATTCCTGCACTAGTTCCGCTTTATATCCTATAGAAATAATAATATTAGTGATCCCATATCGTTTGAGATTTCTGATGACATGCTCGATAATCGGTTTTCCGCGGATGGGCAGCAGCGGCTTAGGGGTGTTTTCGGTCAGCGGCCTGAGCCTAGTTCCTAGGCCGCCGGCAACAATAATCGCTGTCTGTATTTTATCTACCATTTTTGGGGTTGATGCCAGAATCATATTCTGCATCGAAATCTCTTTATCATTCATGGTCGACAACCCCCTATATAATCATTAAGTAGTGTACAACAAATAGAGAAGTAAAAACTATTGTGATTCATCCTGTGAATTATTGTTCCCACCACTTTGAGACTTTTGGGCTTGGAGCTCATTTAAAGCTTATGAAAATCATATCTTATTTTTTGGAAATCTTTATAAATAACCACCCAATTGAATCTCTCGGACGGCCATAGGGGCGTGGTTCACCCGTTCCCATTTCGAACACGGAAGTTAAGCGCGTCTCCGTACTGGGGCAGTACTGCATTAGCGTGCGGGAATCCCGGTAAGCTGTCCACTCTTCTTTTTTGTGCCTAAGCAAAAAAAGCTGAACCAAAATTCTGTCATGTGGAACTTCTCTACGTTCAGTTCCACGAGCAACCCTTAATCATCTTTTTTTAATTCAATTCATTCCTATATTTTTCTTTATAGAGTAAAATTCCTCTTCCATAATGCTTTTAAACGATTTCTTCTTGATTTTTGTTAATGAAAGAGTTGGTTTTAGGCGGTGATTACGATTAGGGCAGTGGTGTTGGCAGCAGGCTACGCGACTAGATTGTATCCTCTGACTAAAGATACTCCTAAGCCCTTATTAGAGGTAGGTGAACGAAGCATCATCAATCACATTTTTGTAAAATTAGAAGAGATCAAGAATCTGGAAGAAGTGTATGTAGTGACCAATGATAAATTTTATTCTACCTTTGTAGATTGGAGCAAATCTCTTAACTCCTCTTTCAAGCTGAAAATAGTAAATGATGGCACTAAAAGTAATGAGGATCGCTTGGGAGCAGTAGGAGACATTCACTTCGTTGTAAAGCAGGAAAAAATCAATGATGACCTGATGGTTATTGCCGGAGATAATTTATTTGGTTTTTCCTTGCTGGATTTTGCTGATTTTTTCAAGGAAAAAAATACTTCCTTAGTGGCTTTTCATGATCTGAAGGATAAGGATAAAGTTAAAGGAAAATATGGTGTAGGTATTGTGCAGGGAAGCAAGGTTGTTGACTTTGCCGAGAAACCTACTGAACCTAAGAGCAGTTTAGCCAGCACCGCTTGTTATT